>JBKOYE010000067.1:0-13849 GCA_046725275.1 Verrucomicrobiota bacterium | reverse complement strand
GTTGCAGGAGGGAAAAAAATTCCGGGATTACCAAAAAGCGCGCATTGAAGCACAATGTCTTGCGCGCTGGATCATGGACGCGGGCCTAAGCAAATTGTCCGCGGATTCCTGGCGCGAGGTAGCGATTCTGTGCCCGCGCCGAGCGTGGCTGCAAACGATGGCCGCAGCGCTGCGGCAGGTCGGTCTGCCAGTGGCAATTCAATCGGAACGTGAGGTGAAAGGCGACAGTCCTGCGTACGCGTGGCTGACTGCGCTCCTGACTATCATGACTGATCCGCTCAATTCCTATGAAATCGTGGGCTTGCTCCGTGAAATTTTCGGCGCTTCGGACCACGACCTCGCAGTTTTCTCTGAAGCGCAGAAGACGAGATTTCGCATTGATGAAGTTGTGTCGGCAACTGGTAAAATTTCGTCGCGCTTACGTCTGCTCGCAGAGGTTCGTGAGCGCATCGAGGGGCTGGCGTTGTTCGACGCGGTGATATTGATCATCGAGGACACCCAATTGCGCGAGCGGTTGCTGTTGTTGCCGGAGGCAGAATTCGGCGATCTTGGGCGCGAACTCGACGCGCTGCTCGCGCAAGCTGCGGCAGCCGAAGCCAGCGGAATGATCCTGGCTGAATTTGCCGAACAGTTGCGGAATGATTTTACAACGCAGCGCACCGTCCGTTTCGCCGCCGACGACAACGCGATCCAGCTCATCACTTCGCACAAGGCGAAAGGCTCGGAGTGGCAGGCAGTCATCGTGCCGTTTCTCGCGCGCGAGCTGCGCCCGGCGAGTCCGCGTTACCCGCACTTTGTGAAATCGCCCACCACCGGCGAGCTCCTGATCGCATTCGGCAAACAAGATAAATCGAAGGATTTAAAAGAGACAATCGAGCGCGCGCAACAGCAGGAGCTGGAACGGCTGCTCTATGTCGCCACGACGCGGGCTCGTCACACGCTTGTGCTGGTTCTCGACCAGGAAATTTTTGCCAAAAACGGCAATCTGGCCAAAACGGCACAACTGCGACGCCTGATTGGAAACCAGAATTGTTACTGTGGTGAATTCGACCAGCACAGCAGCACAATCGATGAAATCCGTGAGGCGCCGGGCGCAATGCCGCCGCCACTGCAAAGTAACAGCGATAGAATCGAGCCGCTCACTTCGCGTGAGCTAAGGCGGGCGATCCAACGCTCCTCGCATTTCGTGCAAAAGCTCACGCCGAGCACACTCGACCCGGAGCTTGCCTTCGAGGCGTCATTTCGCGCTGGATCTGCAGATCTGGCCGCACTCTATGGCCGATGGTGGCACAAGTTTTTCGAGCGCCTGAACTGGAGGGCCGGGATCAAAGCCGCGCACGAGTTATTCCAACAGCATTTGGCGGGCTCTCCCGACGCGCAAAACGCGATCAAAGACTGGAAAGCCACGAGCGAGAATCTATTCAGCGATGCGAACATCGCTCGGTTTCTCGAGAGCGATGACACGACCTTTCATGCAGAGTTTCCATTTTCGTGGCGCAGAAATGAACGGAGCGTAATCGAAGGCTTAATTGATTTACTGATGATTGATCGATCGCGAGGTCGATGTCTGCTGATCGATTGGAAGACGAACGATGTTGCGCCAGCCGACGCGGAAATGTTCCAAACACGTTATTGCGCGCAATTGGCGGCTTACTGGAAAGCAGTCGGTGAAATTACCCGGCTCGAAGTAAAAGCCGCTTTGTTCTCGATCGCGCTGGGGCGACTGCTGATTTACCCTGCCGACGAGCTGGAAGCTGAATGGCGTCGGCTGGAACAACTTCCGCCCGCGCAAATGGAAGATGAAATTCGACCGAATAGTTCCGACCTTTGATGAAGTGACGCAAAGATTGCGATTGCGGTCAGTTCTGGCGGTCGCCGCGAATGAATTGTTCAACGCAGCGATAAGCTTCGTCGTCGGTCATTTGCACGGGCGGATGCTTCGAGAAATAGGCGGAAGCGGAATGCAACACGCCGCCGATGCCGCGGTCGAGGGCTACCTTGCAGCAACGGACGGCGTCAATGGCTACACCGGCCGAGTTTGGCGAATCTTCTACCGACAGTTTTAAGTCGATTTCCATCGGCACATCGCCAAAGAGGCGGCCTTCCACGCGAATAAACGCAATTTTGTTGTCGAGTTGCCACGGCACGTAATCGCTTGGTCCGATGTGGATGTTTTCATCTACCAGACGGTCGCCGATCACGGATTGCACTGCTTCCGTCTTCGAAGTTTTCTTCGACGCGAGCCGCGTGCGATTGAGCATGTTGAGGAAATCGGTGTTGCCGCCGGTGTTCAATTGATACGTGCGCACAACTTTCACTCCGCGCTTGCGAAAGAGATCGACCAATGCCCGATGCACAATCGTGGCGCCCACCTGGGCCTTGATGTCGTCACCAATGAGCGGCAGATTTTTATCGGCAAAGCGTTTCGCCCAAGCGGGATCGCTGGCAATGAAGACGGGAATGTTGTTAACAAAGCCTAAACCGGCTTCCAACGCGCAACCGGCGTAAAATCGGGTCGCCTGCTCGGAACCAACCGGAAGATAATTGACCATCAGTTCCGCGGACGAATTTTTCAGCTCGGAGATGATCTCTTCGCGAGTCGTTTCCTTCTCCAGCGGAAGAAACGTGCGCAGGGGGTCCTGGTCCTGCATGTGCGGAGGGTAGCCGTCCAAAACACACCCCATTTTTACAATTGCGCCGGTGAGCTTGATTTTTTCGCAGAAAACCTTCGTGCAATTGGGCGGCGAAAAAATCGCCCTGCTCACGTCCAAGCCCACCTTGCGCCGGTCGATGTCGAAAGCCGCCACAACTTCGATGTCACTCGGACGGTAACCGCCGATCTGCCGGTGCATTAATCCCACGCCTGCGCCATTCGGGGATGAGCCGTCATAGAAATTTATTCCTTGAACAAGCGAGCTGGCGCAGTTTCCAACCCCGACAATGGCGATTCTGATTTTTCTCATTTCTAAAAACTGGAAGCTATCTGAACTAAATAATTCGGAGCAAGCGATAAATTAGGCTGGTCTGACGCCGCGTCCCGCCTAGTTATGGCCCCCGAAACCGGGCCGCGAAGCTTGAATCTGTCTGAAGTCGCACCCGCTTGCAAGGCCTGATATAAGGGCAAGAGTCAGAGGCATTCCTAGGCAGGGAAGGCCTCCGCAAGGAGATAAACACATGTGTTCGAAATTCGCGGCCATTAGCGTGATGATCGCTGCCGTTTTGCCCGTGTCCTCAAAATCGCTTGGGGCAACGTCCATTTATACGATCGAACAAGCAGTCGCCCTGGCGCAGGAACGCAACCCCGATATCCTGATCGCGCGCAAGAAAGTGATGGCGGCGCGCGGCGGTTTCATTGAGGCTCGTTCGGGATATCTACCGTGGCTGAGCTCGAGTGGTCTTTACGATAAACGACAGACTCAGAGCGAGACGAATCTTCGGCAAGAGGATTACAACGCAATACTGAAGCTTGAACAAAACCTCTACACGGGCGGAGCCGTGACGAGCCAGGTGGCAATCGCGCAGTTGAATATCGCCAAGGCAAGTTACGACCTTCAGGAAACGATCAGTCGCGTGATTATGGATGTGCGAATCGCATTTAACGAACTGCTGTTGAACCGGGCAAAAGTCCGCGTGCACAACGACTCCGTGAGGGTGTTTGAACAGGAACTGAAAAGCGAGCAGGAAAATTTTGACGCCGGGATCGTTGGCAAATTAAACGTGCAGCGGGCGGAAGTGGCGCTCGCAAACGAACGGCCAGAACTCTTCAACGCACAGACCGACTTGAGAAACTCGTACTTGCGACTGGCGGAACTTCTCGGGGTCGATGTGCGCCCCGGAGCGCAGTCCCCGCCATTTGAGATTTCGGGCGAATTGCAGTATCGGCCGAATCACCCGGATTTGAACGATTGCCTGGCACGGGCTGACGAGAATCGTCCGGCCATTAAAGGGCGGGAGAAAGACATCCAGATTGAAGACCGCCAGTACGTTCTGGACCGCAGCGCCACACGTCCACACGTGCGAGCTTTCTCTGGGTACGAAATTTACAGCGAGCGCGACCCCGATGTCGGTCCGGAATTCAATTATGGCGGAGTCGTTGGAATAAACGCGACGTGGAATATCTTCGATGGCTTCGCGACTAAAGGCCGAATGCAAGCGACGCGTGCCCGACGCGAGGCAGCGGTTCAAGCTTTGACAGCAGCGCGGCGGAGTGTTGCGTCGGAGGTTCGCGGCGCATTTTTCGATCTACAACAAGCTGAACGCGTGCTCGAAAATGAAACGAGGAATGTGCAAACGGCGGATGAAGCGCTCGACATGGCCAAAGGCAACTTCGCCGCCGGATTAGGAACACAGCTCGATGTTCTGCAAGCCGCAGCCGACGTCAGGCGGACGCGCACGACCCGATTAAGCGCGATCTATCTGCACAACGTGGCTCTCGCCCGGCTTGCCCACGCATGCGGCAGTTCTGCGGAAGCCCTCAATTTCGGGTCGGACTTCAAAGACGCGAAGAACGAAAATCGCAACGCGGCGCGCGCTGCCGATGTAGCCAAGCCGCCGCAAAAAATGACTCAGCGATGAAAGCAGGATTTACAAATCGGACAAGCCGGTCTGTTCCCGTCGCCCGATGGGCGACGCGAGACGGGCGTGCCAAACGCACCAGCGCTGCGCTTCCCACAGGGAAGCGGCTACAGCGGCGGCCCTGTATTCATATTTTCTTTCTCGTTTTCGTCGCGTCCTTCGCGCATCCGACTAGCGCGGTCACACTGCAACAGGTCCTTCGCACAACGCTCGAAAGAAATCCGGCCATACTCGAGGCAAAGGCCGGTCTGGAGCAAGCTGCCGGGCAACGGCTAGTGTTTCGGTCCATCGTCTGGCCCGACTTGGAAATAGGCGTCCCCGCCGGTGTTCAGTACGGGCACCGGGCCGGCGAGAACGGAGTCAAAGGATTTGGCGTCGGTCGCGGCGCCCTGGATCAGACGTTGTTTAGCATGGCGATGCCGCCGTCGCTTCGGCGTGGAGACATCGAAGTGCTGGTCGCCCAACAGCAATTGAATGTCGCAGTAGTAGAACAGTTGCATGCCGCGCGGCTCGCGTTTTACGCGGCGTTGTACAACCGCTCGCTGGAATCCATTCGAGAGGAACAACACCAAAAGCTGGAAGACAATGTTGCTACTCAGAAGAGCCGTTTCGAAGCCGGGTTGACCGATCGCAGCGCATTCACAAGCGCAACTGTGCAAGCCGACGAATTGGTTCCTCAAATCGAAAGCGCGCAGCGCGCATTTCGGGAAGCGCAATTGAATCTGGCGTTGTCGATGGGGATCGACCCTGCAAGATCGTCCCTGCCTGAACCCGAAGGCGAACTGCAGTTTACCCCGACGCGGATCGATGTTGATGCCGAAACAGCAGCAGCGTTACAGCACAGACCTGATCTCAAGCTCGCGCGCTTATTTGCGCGCGCGGCCAACGAAGATCAACGCATCATCGCAGCGGATTATTATCCTGCTATCACGGGGGGCATTCACGGGGAATACGTTCCGGTCAAAGGGATTCATCGGCAGGGTTCGACGAGCAAGACACAGGATTTCATCGGTTCGGAAATTCGCGAGAAGGCGTCGTACACGTGGCGAGTGATCGATAACGGAAAAGTCGGAGGGGCAGTGCTGAGGGCACGAGCAGCACGGGAGGAAAACGAACTGACATGCAGGAAATTGGAAGCGAACGTGAGCCGCGAGCTCTCGCGGATCGCCAACGACGTTGAAACAATCGCTGCCAGTGAAAAATCGCTCGCATCTGCGTCGGCCGCTGCCGAGGAGAGTGCCCACACCGTCCGCGAGAATGTCGCAACCGGTCTGGCCTCGCCGCTTGAGTACCGCGTCACGCAAAGCGCTTTTCTGAAGACCAGGAGCGGTCTGCTCGACGCTGTTTATCAGCACAACGTTGCACTCGCAGAATGGGACCGCGCTACTGGTCGTTATTTCGAATATTCGTACGAAACTCGCAAGCCCCGGTCGGAAGCGGATAAATCGTCGATTCGCTGAGCGGTTCGCAAGGAACGACGGCTTTGGCAGCCGTCGCGTCAGATGATGGCTGGGGAGCCGCCACTTCTTGAACCTCACCGATCGAACGGACATGTTCGCTGGAGTGTCTTGGCAATAATGCTGTCTAAAATCTACGAACAAACGGCAACGAGAACCGCAGCGGCTGGGCACGAGATGATTGCAAAGAACAGTCGTGGACATGACACTAGTCCTTCAAAATTGAAATTGCCGGAATCAAAAGCCATTTTGTGGATCGGCGGAGCGGCACTCGTGGTCCTTTTCGCGCTGTCGTATTTTTTTCTCATGCCAGTCGCGGAAGTGGCCACAGTGCGTCGCGGCACGGCCATTTCGGCGGTTTACGGGACCGTGCGGATCGAGCCCGCATTTGTCGTGCGCGTTCGCGCGCAGAATGACGGTTTCATCCGATTAGCGGAAGCTTTCTCCGCCGGCCGGGGCGCAATTGGCAAAAGCGTCGAAAAAGGTCAACTGTTGGCCACGATTGCGGACGAAGAAACTTCCCGGCAACTCAAACAAGCCCGGGCCGATTTGCAGGCGGCCATGGATCGCGCGGCTCTTCCGCTCCCGTCCTCGGAGCTGCTCAAAGCGGCGGAGGACAATCTGCAACGGCTCGAAAAAGTTGTTGGATCAGGGAACGTCCCGGCAGTCGAATATCAGAAGTCGAAAAGCGAAGTGAACCGCTTGCGCGGCGCAGTGGAAACGGAGCGCATCGAGCGGGACCGCAATCTCAATTCTCTGCAAGAAACGGCCAAAAAGCTCGAAGCGGAAATGAAGAACGCCGAAGTCCGCTCGCCGATTGACGGAATTCTTACCAATGTTCAGACGATCGATGGCGAACTCGTGTCCGACGGCAACGAGCTTTTCACGGTCTCCTCGCGCAAGACTTACGTCCGTGGCGAAGTAAACGAGGAAGATGTCGGAGAAGTTAGGCCGGGAATGACAGCCAAAGTGCAGTTGTACGCGTACCGGACACGCATGTTCACCGCGCGCGTCACATCGGTGCAACCGGCAGCCGATCCAACGACTCAGCGTTACACCGTTGTGCTCGAGATGGAAAAACCGCCGGACAATTTGATGGTCGGAATGACCGGAGAAATGAACATCATCACCGGCGTCCACCAAAATGCCTTGCTCGTGCCAACACGCGCCCTTCTGGTCGATCAAGCACTAGTTGTGAACAGCGGAATTGTGCGTGCGCAGACGGTGAGCGTTGGGTTTCGCACTTTGGATTTTGCAGAGGCACTTAGCGGCCTCGCAGAAGGCGATCACGTGATCGTTGCCGACCAGGACAAGTTTCGCGCCGGCCAGCCGGCGCGCCAGCGCAGTGTAAGCTTGCCGCCGCCACCGACAGTCCCGTGACGCCGCCGCTTTACATTGCGCTGCGGTTCTTGACGCATCGCAAACGCGCATTATTGCTCAGCCTTAGCGGCGTCGTCTTTGGCGTCGCGATCTTTATCTGCACGCAGGCACAAACGCAGGGATTCTCCCGCTACTTCATCGAGTCCAACATCGGCAGCAACGGCGCGCTGGTCGTGAGGTCGCGCTTCCGTCCGCGCTACGAGCCGCTCATGGTCACGGCGAAAAACTCCAAGGCAGCGAGTACGCGCCGTCGCTATTTTGAAGGCATCACGAATCCGAGCGAAATCATGCGGGTAAGCAGACAGTTTCCGGATGTGGTGTCCTGTTCACCAGTTCTGCGCGGCACGGTGAGCGCTCGTGCGGGATTTGAGAACGCAACTGTTGAGCTTTACGGCGTCGATCCTTCTCTGCACGCGCAGACAACCGACATCCTTCACCAACTGATTGATGGCAGCTTTGATGATTTTCGAAACAACACCAGCTCGATCATCATCGGTTCGCGCCTGGCCGATCTGCTCCAGGCCGGCGTCGGCGAGACCGTGCAATTGCTCGCCCCCAATGGTGAATACTGGCGATTCAACGTTGCGGCAATTGCCCGGGCAGGGATCGGACCGATTGATTCTACGCGGGTTTATTGCCACGCGCGCATAGCGCAGGCGCTGCTGCAACAGCCATCCGGCGCGTCGATGATCATCTACAAATTGCGCGACCGGGATCGTGCGCCGGTGTTGGCCAGCAGCTTCGAAACGCTGTTCCAACACAGTGCCCAGAGCTGGCAGGAACGCGAAGAGAGCACGCTTCAGCTTTTTCTCACGTTAAGAATGTCTGTTGCGATCACCGTTTCGCTCATCATTTTGCTGGCCGGTTTCGGAATTTTTAATGTCCTCACGATGTCGGTGCTCGCGAAGATTAAGGAGATCGCCATTTTGCGCTCGATGGGGTACCGCCGCAGAGACATCAGCGCAATTTTCCTATGGCAGGGCGCGCTCATCGCTGCGGCCGGATCGGTGCTCGGTTGTTTGCTCGGCGCGTTAATGACGTGGGGCGTCTCGCACATTCCGATTCGTCTTCGAGGTTTGTTGTATACGAATCATTTTCTGGTGACGTGGGAGTGGCGGCACTACCTGTTTGCGACGTTGTTAGCAGCGCTGGCGGTGTTCATCGCCAGTTATGTTCCTGCGCGACGCGCCGCTGAATTGCCGCCGGTGGTCACCATTCGAGGGTCAAGATGAACGCGGAAATTTGTCTTGGCTGTGAAGGCCTCGAACGCTATCTGGGCGAAGAAGAGGAGCGCGTCCACGCGTTGCGCGGCGTGTCGCTCGACATTGAGGCCGGGAGCGTCCACGCGGTGGTCGGACCCTCTGGCTGCGGAAAAAGTACGTTGCTTTACGTCCTCGGACTCCTCGATTCTCCCGATTCGGGCCAGGTAACGATCGAATCGGAACAGGTGTCGCATCTGAGCGACGATGACCTGGCGCAAAAGCGAAACAAATTCATCGGCTTTATTTTTCAGTTTCACTTTTTAATGGAGGATTTCACCGCGCAGGAAAATGTAATGATTCCGATGCGCAAACTTGGTCAGCTTTCGGATGCACAGATGCGCGAGCGCGCTGCCGAACTGCTTCAGAGTGTAGGCCTGGGCGACAAATTGCGACGACCAAGCCGTCATCTTTCCGGCGGCGAACAACAACGAGTGGCCATCGCGCGCGCACTGGCCAATGATCCGAAAGTCATTCTGGCCGACGAACCGACCGGCAATCTAGACACGGCAAACTCCGAGCGCGCGTTTGAGCTGTTGCAGAACCTTGTGCATGAACGCGGCAAGGCGTTGCTCCTCGCCACGCACAATCCGGCAATTGCCGAAGCCTGCGATTGGATCCACGAAATGAAAGATGGCCGAATTGTCGCTAGCCATCCTCGTGGCATTCGGAGTTCACGTATCTAAGATCGCAGACTTGCCGCCAAATGCGCGGGACTCAACTGCTCCAGCAGCCGGTTCCCACGCGGCATTTCCCGGTTCGTTAGCGGTGTCGTTCCGGCGCCATGAACCGCTCGCGCCGGTGCTAACGATAACGAGCAGCCAGATCACGACATTCAGGAACGTCCAGAAGTAGATTTCTTCGCCGCAGAGCTCGCTCAAACCGCCTGTGTGGAAAAGGGAAAGGCCAAGTGCGCAAACTGCCAGCATTAGTTCGCGCCACCATCCAAACTGAGCGAGAAGAAGCGCCAAGCTCGCTCCACCAGTTGCCACCAACACAACGGAAAGGACTGGCAAAAGAATAAAGAAGTACTTGACCACGACCCAGGCAATCAATTGCGGCGCCCGAAACGCTTCCTGTTGGAAAGGAATGATTTTTTCCGAGGCAAATCGAAAGTCAACGTGGCTAAGCGCGAATCCATTCAGGACAAAGTAAAAGACCGTGAAGAGCATGATTGCGCTGATGAGCGCCGACCAATTCACCGAGAGTCCAGCTCTGCGGAGAAGTTCGAGGCAACCAGCCAACCAGATGCCGCCCAAAAGAGAGCCGATCAGTTTTCCCGTCTCAAACTGGAACAGGGCAATCCCGAGAAATATCCAGATCGCAAATAAAAGAATCACCCATGGCCAATTGATTCGGCGGTTTCGCACGAGGTGGAAAGCGGTCAACCAGATCAACCCGACGACTGCGCAAATGGTGACATTGACCGCGAGAGGCATCGCAGAAATTCGATCTAAAAAGGGGAAATTAATATTATAGGATTCGGTGTGAAAAATGACGAAGGGCACCAGAGCCAACCCGAAAAGCGTGGGGACAGAAATCAGGATTCGCCATCCGGCGGCGACGGTGATTGCCATTGGCGTCAGGATCAGGAGAACGATTATTGGGCCGCGGCCGGTCAGGGCGTACTTATAGGGTCCAAAGTAAGTTAGGAGCCAGATCGCAACGCCGATCGTCCACAGAACCTGTGTGATACGTTGGCGTAACGTTCGAGTCCCGGACGCGAACGAAAAAACAACGCCGGCTGCCACTGCGACCGGATAAAATACCGACCAGCCGAGCGGCTGGTTAGGCTTCTTGTGGAACCATGCAGCACGGCTTGGGAGTAGCCAAAACGCGAACGTAGCGAGCAGCGCTAGCAAACAAAGCGCGGCCAGGGTGCGCACGACACCCAAATGGCGGATGCACCAGAAAAGCGCGGCGATTGAGACCAGCCAGGCTCCGGATGCGACCCCTGCGATTCCGAGAAGAATTCCGAAAGCAAGAAGGGCGAGGGCAATCATATTGGCGCGATGGGGACGGATCGTAGCGCGAGAATGCGATTGAAATTGAGAAATCAGAAAAAGCGCCGCTGCCAGAATCCATGGCGCGACTTGTTTGACCACCGTAATCGCATGCTGATGATGCGCTTCGTCTCGGTTTTGCCTGACATGTGCATTCAGCTGCGCTTCCAATGTATCACTGGAGAGCCCGCGTTCGGGAACTCGCCATACTTGCGCCTGAGCGTGGAGGAATGTTTGGCGAAGCTCCACCGGCAAGAGCGTCAGGTTCGTTCGTAACGCGCCCTCGTACTCATCCGGAAGGGCGAGGGCATATGGCACACTCAGCAGAAAAAGCATGTCGGCCGCGTCGAGATTTTCATGTTTCCCCTGCGGAAATAGAGGACCATGCGCGATATAAGCGGCATCTTCGGTATGGCCCCCTGTCTCGTTGTGGCCGTGATCCCCGATGATGTAGAGGTAATCCTCAGGCATGAGCCGCTCCGCCACGCTGCGCACGAAATTATCCACCTCGAGATATTTTTCTCGGTATTCGGGTCCTCGAATGCGGTATTGATGGGCCACCTTGTCCGTCCCGATGATGTGAATAAGAAACGCGTCGATACTCGGATCGGACATCCACTTATCAGTCTGCCGGTAGGCGTAGCTGTCCCGCTCAAACAACGGGATGTGCAAATCCTCGTAGTTCAGAGAATGGACAAACGCTGCGGGATAAAGCCGATTGATGGTGTGATCTGATGCCACGACAAGACGCTTTCCCAGCTTGGCGAGAGAATCCGGCCAGGTTGCTCTCTTCGACGTGACGGCAGAGAAATTTTGCAGGCTCGTTCCCGTGGTGGCGACGCGGCCCTCGAAGATGCTCTTCACGCAAGGAAACGTCATCTTCATCGGGCAGGCGCGGGCCTCGCCAAAAAGCGACGACGACGTGAGGGAACTTACAAAAGGCATGAGAGTTGGATCGAAAGCCATCGGGGTACCGACGCTGTCGAGCAATAGTACAACGGTGCGGAATTTTTCGACGGGGTAGATCTGGCGTTGCCCGGCTGCTTTTCCTTCCTCTTCCGGAAGAGAGCGAAAGCCGCAAATAAGCAAGAGCATCGGCACGACGCCGAGCAACACCGGTCGTTCCCAGATTGATGCCCATAATCGCATTCGCGCGGATGAAATCACCGCACAGATGTAGTCTGCGAACAGCGAGCTGTGCAACCAAAACGATCATGGAAACCTTGGCGCGCGCTGGTCTTGCCCGACGTAGCAATGTTTCATAATGTGCGCCCAATGAGCGTCAGTTCTGCGGAGATTAGCCTCACAAACGGGAGACGCAGGTGACTTGGAATCGCCTGCGGAACTTGCACAAGGAGCCGCTCATAATTGAAGCCTGGCTTGGCTTGCTCGGGCCGATTCTGCGCTGGCTGACCCCTTCGCGCCGGCGACTTCTGCTGTGTCTCGCAGCATTGTACATTGCGGTCAAATATTCGCTCCGCACTCTGACGCGCCTTGGGAATTCATTAGGCAGTGCGCCGAATCTTGCGTACGCGTTTCCGCTCGTCATCGTGCTCTTCGCGTTTGTTTTTCTCGGCTGGTTCGCAGCGAAGAACTTTGCTTCACTACCGCTGTTTGTTCGCCGGCGCCCACAAATTTGTCTGCACGCGATTTTCTGGGTGTTGTTGGTTTTCGCGTGGATCATCAAGCCCAGTGGCGGTTCGTCGCAGATCTTGCTTTTCGGTTCTATTTTTGCGCTGCCGTTTCTTCTCTGGCGCGTCGGCTACATGATGTTTACCGCCCAGCACGGCAAGATAGCCGGGACGAGATTTGCTGATCATTTTTTCTACCTTTTCCCTTATTGGGGTGGGAGTAATACACCCTATGGCAAAGGATTCGATTATCTGGCGGCGAATGAAGCCCGCGATGAAGCTGCGCTCGCGAAATCGCAACTGGCGGGTCTGAAATGTTTCGTGCTGGCCGGCCTTTGGGCCATTACCAAAGCTCTCCTCGTGGCCACCGTGTTTGTCGATCTTCGAGTGCCGAGAATGGAAGTCGCATTCGCTAATCCGGAACTTTATCCGATCTGGCTTCGCTGGATCGCGCTCTACCTGGAGCTGGTTTGGTCGGTCCTCTCCGTTGCGGTTACCGGACACCTCATCATCGGATGGCTGCGTCTGTTCGGATTTCACGTCTTTCGCAGCACCTACAAGCCGCTCTTGTCCGAAAGCATCATCGAGTTTTGGAACCGGTATTATTACTACTTCAAGGAACTGCTGGTGAACTTCTTCTTCTACCCGATTTTTACCCGACACTTCAAAGGATCACCGCGCCTTCGGATTATTGCGGCCGTCTTCGCCGCCGCCTTCGTGGGCAACATCTACTATCACTGGCTGCGCCTCGATAAAGAGCTGGCGACCGCTGATTTCCGCGGAATGTGGGCCATCCTCGAATCGCGCGTTTTTTATTGCTTCCTGCTCGCAGTCGGCATCTCTGTGTCGATGTTGCGAGAACAGAAGCGAGTGAAAGCCAAACTGACGCGGAGCATCGCGCGTCGCGCAGTGGCCATATTCGGCGTATGGACCTTCTTTGGGGTCATTCACATTTGGGCCCTAAAAGCTCCGGGGCCGTTCATATTGCGGACAAAGTTTTTCCTTGGACTGCTCGGCCTGGGTTAGATTCGCTGTCTCAAAGTCATGCTTCTTGAACTGCAAGTCGGAAACCTGATCGAGCCGTTTAGCGACCGCCGCTGGGATCGCGCAGAAATCAAGCGTCAAGTCGCTTGCCGTATCTCTCGGTTTCAAGCGCGAGGGCTACAGCCCGGCGATCGGGTCTTTCTGCCATTCGGCAACCGCCTTGAGTTCTTCGCCGAGCTGCTCGCCATCTGGCAGCTGGGCGGTTGTGCGATCCCAATCGATGCGCGCCTGACAGCGTTCGAAGTTGAAAATCTATGCGCCGTCGCAAACCCCCGCCTAGCCATAGTGGATGAAGCGACACCGGCCGACTTAACTCGCGCTCTCGACGCTGCCGGCGTCGGCGTGTTCGAAACAACTAAGATCGACAATAACGAAGGAACCGCATCTCACATCCGTCTGGACGACGACGCACTGATCTTGTTCACCTCCGGTTCCACCGGCGATCCAAAAGGTGTTGTCCATACGCATCGCTCGCTCCGCGCGCGCTGGATCGGATTACG
>JBKOYE010000042.1:0-9418 GCA_046725275.1 Verrucomicrobiota bacterium | reverse complement strand
TCGTAAACGATCAAGAAAAGGCACTTGCGTAGACTTTAATTTGCGGCGGGCTTTTTTCACCGAGAAGAAGCACGCGCGATCGACTTCAGGAAAGCTTTGGTATTTCCCGGAACGCGGCGGCCATTCCATCTCAAACAAATTCGATTTGCATACGAATGATTCTGGTAAATCGCCTTCGAAAGCCCAGGCATGCACAATTTTGCCGCCTTTTTGCTGGATCCAGCCGAGCTCGATCCATTGCTGAACATTTTCGGGGCGAATGCCTACTTCCTCTTCAAATTCAATTTGAGCGCGCGTCAGCAAATCCTCTCCGGGAGCTGTTTCACCTTTTGGAATTGTCCATGCGCCGTCGTCTTTGCGAGCGAAGAACGGTCCGCCAGGGTGCGCCAACATAACTTCTATTTCATCATTCCTGCGGCGAAACATCAGCAGGCCGGCGCTGATCCGACTCCGTGTTGGCATTGACTTTCCGCGCACCATTTACTTTGCCGCGTTTCTATGCATCGCAACAGGCGGCGCGTTTTTCTTGCCGCCCCAGAGATGAATTTTCGGAGCCGCTTTGCCAATCGAACTGTAATCGCCACCTCTCATTGAAATCGTACGCGTAGCCGAGGATGGCTTCATTCTTGTAGCCGGCATGAATGAAGCCCACGCACACTTTGTGATGTTCTCCCCAATACCCAGCTTCGATAAAAGGCTGAGGATCTTCGTCGAGGTGTGGCGACCAATTTATGAACCCAATCGAAAGGAGATAAGGCTCTTTCCTCAACAAACCGATCTCCGTCCCAAAAATCCATTCATCCGGCTGGAATCCGCGAAACACTGCTATCTCCGCCCATTGCGTCAGACCCAACTCGGTTTGCAGTTGATAGGGATTCGCAATCCGCTTGTCCTGGATTTGGAAACTCAGCGAGATGTCTCCTTCCGATTGCAAATCCGGCGTCACGATTTGGCTTAGACCTTTTGTCGTGGCGAAGGATCTCGGTACACTCGCGAACATCGCGACCACAGTCATCATAATGGCAACAGCCAGACTGACGGTTTTGTCCTTCATCGTGTCCACTGCTAACGGCGCGAGTAAAACCGTTGGTGTCGAATTTGTCGATTCCGTGTTGAACGCGCGCCAGTCGATTTTAACGTTGCGGTAAATGCGCGTGCTCGCGATCGACGCCTCTTTGCGCAACACCGGTGTTGCAATCGTCGATGCAAATAACGGCAAACCGCGTCCGCTCTATTTCGGAACGATTCATAACAAAAGCGCGATGCGTTCGTCATCGTGTCTGGTCGCGATCCGCGACCGGCTTGTCGAGCTAATCCGCGAGCATGAACCGGATTGTTGCGCGCTCGAATCTGTCATTTACGTGCAAAGCTACAAGACGGCCATCATCCTCGGCGCAGCGCGCGGAGCGGCCATTTTGGCAGCCGCCGAAAACGGACTGCCCGTTTTCGAATATCCGCCGAGACGAGTCAAGCAATCCACCGTCGGGCACGGCGCAGCGGGAAAGAATCAGGTGGCATTCATGGTGCGCGCGCTTCTCGGTTTAACCGAAACGCCCGACGCCGACGCCGCGGATGCGCTGGCAATCGCCCTCACGCATTTGCGCGTGCAGGAGGCGGCGGCGCGGGGAGTTGGCGGCGCTATTCAAATATAACGGGTGCCTATTAAACCCGTCGCCTTGGACAGAATGGGAAAGCGATCCGTGGGAAATATTACTATTTCAGCATTGTGTAGTTCAACGTAAATCGTACGCCCCTCTGCCCAGGCACGGATTGCCGTCGGCTCGGTATCGATCTGTGTTTCAACGCCGGTGCCATCTAAGCATAGTATGATTTTCATAAACCGTGGCGTTGTATCTCCCGCAATGGTGTCACGCAAACGCCTCTACAACGTTTGCCGCTGAAGACAGCGGCCACTACAATTGCCGGATGAAAGGCGGTGATTGGAAAACGATCTCAAGCGAGCGGCATTTTGCCAATCGGAATGTCGAAGTGGTGACGGATCGTGTGCAGACACCCGCGCGGCCAGAGCCGCGGGCATGGACAATCGTGCATCGTAAAGCGGCGGTCGTGGTTGCACCCATGACGCGCGATGGCAAAATTGTCCTCATTCGCCAGGAACGGATCCCGATCAGGCAGGCGATTTGGGAGATGCCATCCGGTCAGATCGACGATCACAATGCTGATCAGGAGAATATCAAGGACGTGGCGTTGCGAGAACTCAGAGAAGAAACCGGTTACGAGCTCGCTGAAGACGGTAGGTTAATTCCGTTAGGCCATTACTTCTCTTCGCCCGGTTTCACCGATGAGCGCGGCTATTTCTTTCTAGCGCGTCCAGTCCAGCCCTGCGAAGAGGGTCCGGACTGTGATGAAGGCGAATCGATTCTTGAGTGCCGCAAATTTAGTGTCGCGGAAATTCGGCGCATGATCGCAGACAACGAAATTTGCGACGCGAACACGCTCGGCATTTGCGCCAGGCTCGCCGCTGGTGGTCTTTTGTCGCTCGCGCCGCGCTGAGCTTCCGATCCAATGGCGCTCCGAGACATTTTCAAATTTCGCGATCTGCCGGAGAGCGAAACGTCCAAGCCGTTTCTCGAGCATTTGGAAGACCTGCGCTGGACCATTGTGAAGATGGCTCTCACGCTGGGCATTGCGATGATTGTTTGTTTCGCGTTTCGTTCAACGCTCGTGCGCGTCATGCAGGCGCCGCTTCGTGATGTCGGTTCACAAATTGGAACACTCAAGGCGCTCGGTATCACTGATTCGATCGTAATTTCATTTCATCTCGCGTTTTACGCCGGGATCGTCATCTCATTCCCGTTGCTGCTGTATTTTCTCGCGGAATTTGTGTTGCCGGCACTCACGGCCGTGGAGAAACGTTTTTTGTTTCCAGCCATATTAGTCAGCTTCGCGTTATTTCTTCTTGGTGTGTTCGTCTGTTATTTTTGGTTGCTGCCCAAAACAATTCTCTTTTTCTTTCGCGACACCGAGAAGCTCGGATGGGCGCCCACGTGGACGGTGCAGCAGTATTACTCTTTCGTCACGCGATTCACCATCGGATTTGGTCTGGCGTTTGAACTGCCGGTGATCGTGCTGGCGCTGGTCCGATTTGGATTGATCACGTACCGATTTATGGCGCGCACTCGCCCCTACGCCATCGTGCTCATCTTTGTTCTGGCAACGATCATCACGCCAACGCCCGACATTCTCACATTGATCGCCATGGCGCTGCCGATGTGTGTGCTCTACGAAAGCTGCATCTGGATCGCATGGTTGATGGAGCGCCGCGCACTGAAACGGAGCGCCAGTTAATCGCGTGGAGCATCCGACTCAGAAATTTCTCTTCAGCGCGTTTGCCTTCGTGCTGGGCGCGGCGGTTGGCTCGTTTTTGAACGTTTGCATCTATCGTTGGCCGGTCGATCTCTCGATCAACCGGCCGCGGCGCTCCTTTTGTCCGCAGTGCAAACAACCGATTCCATGGCATCACAATCTTCCGTTAATCAGTTGGCTGGCGTTAGGCGGCCGATGCGCAAATTGCAGCGCAAAAATTTCATTTCGCTATTTCGCGGTGGAACTCGTTACCGCAGTGCTTTTCGTCGCGATTTGGCAACGGTTTCCCTGGCAGGTGGCGATCGCCTACTGGATTTTCGTCTCATTCCTGATCATCGGAACGTTTATCGATTTTGAGCATTTCATTATTCCGGATCGCGTAACAATCGGCGGAACAATGGCGGGGGTGACTTGCAGCATTGTTGTTCCAGCTTTGATGCAGACAGATTCGCGCGTGGCAGCCGGTGTTCGCGGCGTGTTGGCCGCTGCGCTCGGCTACGTGATTCTTTGGATCGTTTTGGAAGCAGGAAAGATCGCGTTTGGCAGGAAACGGATCGAGTTCGACGCGCCGACGACGTTCACATGGACAAAACGTGGCGACGACGCTGATTTCGTCGTGGGCACCGAAGAGAGTCTCTGGAGTGAATACTTTGCCCGCGAAAAAGATCGCCTGTTGCTCCAGTGCGATGAAGTTCGGATTGATGATCGCGAATATGGAAATGTGACGCTGAGTTTTCGCTACGATCGCGTCAACGCCAACGGCCAGGTGCTGATGCTCGATGATGTGACGCACATTTCCGGCGTCACGCGCGAACTGGTGATCCCGCGCGAGGCAATGGGCCGCGGTGACCTGAAATTCCTCGCCGCCATCGGCGCATTCCTCGGCTGGCGTGCGGTACTGTTCAGCCTTTTCGCGGGATCACTTCTCGGTTCGGTGATCGGCTTGGTCACGCTTGTCGTCGGAAAACCAGTTTGGTCAGCCAAGTTACCCTTTGGACCCTATCTGGCATTCGGAGCACTGACTTGGATGTTTTTTGGCGAGGTCGTTCTGCGCTGGTATGGAACGCTGCTCAGTCGGTAGCGCCGTTGCGTCCCCAAGCGTGCGTATGATGAGCTTGGCGTTGAGGTTGACGACAGAAAACTGCAGATAAGTACTGTCAGAAATGGATTTCCCTTCCGGGCCGTGGACTGGTTTTTACAACTACGGCCGAACTACGCGCAAACATCGGATGGATCTGGTGCTTGCTTTCGCTGATCACACGGTTTCAGGGGACGGAAATGACGACATTGGCCCATTCGTTGTTACCGGGCGGTTCGACGAGACAAACGGCGAGTGCTACTGGACGAAGACTTACATCGGTGGACACGACGTTTATTATCGCGGGTTTCGCGAAGGCAAAGGGATCTGGGGACTATGGGAACTGCCGAACGAATCAGGCGGCTTTCAAATTTGGCCACTCGGGCAAGAAGAAGGTGAACGCGATCACGACAGTGCCGAAGAGCCCGCGCCAGTAGAAGCAGTTGCGGGGGCAGTCCTGCCGGGGGCATCCGCCTTCGCCGAGGCTACGGCGGACAAGCCAAACCCGGCTACAGCTGTTGTAGGCCTGCGGAACATCAACGCCAGATTGACCAGTTCGCACTTCCACCACCGGCGCAGGCCGCGCGAAATGTGTTTGCGAAGCCGAATGTCGGGAACGAATCCGTCGTAAAGCTCGCGCCAGCCGGCATTGCTTTTTCCGTAGTAGCCAGTCGCCCATCTGCGGTTCGCCAAAGTTGTCAGTCGGCGATTGTAAAAATTCATTATGCTTCGCACCACTTTGCCGCCGACACCGCTGAAAGGGAGATTGAGAAACTCGCGTTCCGCATCGCGGTACACTGCTTGCACCAGGCCGATGTAGTAACTGCTCACATCGAGAAGCAGCGCCGCCGACATCAGGTCCGCGTCGCCCATGTAATAGTATTTGTCCTTGAACAAACTCTCGAACCAGTAGCGGTAAGTGATCGGGTATTGGCGGTTGTAATGATCAACCCGGCTGGCAACGTCTTCGCCCGCAAGACTGCGCGCCAGTAAATCCGCCACGTAATAAGAGGTGTAAGAACAAAAGTCCAGACCCGGACTGTAAAGCGGATCGATGAATCCGGCGGCATCGCCCACCATGGCCCAGCCGTCACCGCAAACTTTTTCGCTGTGATACGGCAGCATGGAGAGCGCGTGCACGTCGCCTTCGATCACCTTTGCTTCGCCAAAGATTTCGCGGCCAACGGGATTTTTCAGAATGTGCGTGTGCAATCGTTCTCCGAGAGTCGGTCCGTCTGGAAATTTGAAAATCCGGCTGTCGTAAACTATGCCGGCGCTGACATCGCCGCCTTGCAGCGGAATGATCCAGATCCACCAGCCGCGCCCGAAAAGATGATTCGTGGCCCATTCGCGCGCGGTTCGACAATGGTTCGCGTACTGCGGGAAACGTTCCCGCCATTCGTAGCTGTCCCATTCTTTGACGCCACTGAACCGCGCCCACACCGCGTTCGTCGGGTGCTCGGTATTCGGGTGGAAATGTCCGAGCTTTCGCGCGAACATCGCCGCGCGGCCTGTAGCATCGACGACCCAACGACAAGTGGCCGTGCGTTCTTCGGAATCCAGAACAGCGTTTACTCGTTGTCCATTGCCGTTGTTTAGTTCGAAGGTTTTGACCTTCGCGGGACGCCACAGATCGCAGCCCGCGTCGCATGCGAGGTCGAGCATATGCGAATCGAGCTTCGCGCGGTCCACTTGAAAACCGGGCAATCGGCTCTGGTAGCGTGTGCCGATCTCGACGCAATCATCAATCCGTTGATCCGGCCGGTTTGAAAACCAGAGGCGTAATCCCTGTTTCGGCAACTGATGATGCCCGAGATAATGCGTCAGACCCAAAATCCGCGTCATGTAGCAACTGCTCACCTCGGTTGTGGATTCGCCCACCTTGCGATCGAACGCAGCCGCTTTTTCAATGATGAGGACGCGCGCGTCGGGCCGTTTCCGTTTGAGCATGAGCGCCGTTGCCGCGCCGGAAAACGCGCCACCGATGATCACAACGTCGTAATCGAAATTCATCGCGATGGAAACAATGCGCTTGCGGCTGCTCAAAGGCAATTACATCCGACTGCTGGCGGGATTTTCACGTCTGGGGGAGCCCCGAAGCGCTTGCGAAGATAGACTGCGTCATTCAATCTTGAAACTCTCGCGAAATGATCTTTACGAACGCGCGCTTGATTTTTCCCGATGGAATTCGCGACGGGCTTGAAGTTGTCGTGCAAGAAGGAAAAATCGCCGCGATCGGCGAACGAACCCAAGCAAGTGGAGAAAGCGACATCATTGACCTTAACGGAAACTATCTTGCACCCGGTTTTATCGATCTTCATGTGCACGGGGCGCTCGGCCGCGACACGATGGAGGCGTCGGGCGAAGCGTTCCGCACGATTTGCGATTTCCACGCGAGCGGCGGCACCACGTCACTTCTGCTCACGACAGCGACAGCGCCGCTCGAAAACATTGTCACCGTTTTGCGAGCGATTCGCGATTCGGCTTCAGCCATCAGCGCGATTGCTGGTGTTCATGTGGAAGGCCCGTTTATTTCAAAAGCCAAACCTGGCGCACAACGCGCAGAGTTCATTCAGGACCCGTCACCGGCTGCCGTGCGGCAGTTGCTTGAGCACGCGGAGGCGATCAAGCGTGTAACGATCGCGCCCGAACTGCCGGGAGCACTCGAGGCAATCGAAGCTTTTCACGCGCGTGGAATCAGCGTGAGCGGCGGCCACAGCGATGCGTGGGGTGAGGATGCATGCGCCGCATTCAAACACGGTATGCGGAGCGTGACGCACACGTTTAATTGCATGTCGAGCGCGCGCCGTCGCGGTGTTTTTCGGGTCGCGGGTTTACTCGAGTTTGCGTTGAGCGAACCGGACATCGGTTGCGAACTGATCGCCGACAGTATTCACGTTTCACCAACGCTGATAAAGATGTTGTATCGCGCAAAAGGCCGGGATGGAATCTGTCTCGTCACCGACGCAACTGCGGGCGCCGGATTGCCGGATCGATCGCAGTTCTCGCTCTTCGGCAAGGATTGCGTTGTGGAAAACGGAGTCTGTCTCTTGGCTGATCATTCAGCGCTCGCGGGCAGCGCCGCGCGCATGATCGACCTCGTGCGCATCATGGTGCGCGAGGTGAACGTTCCGTTGAATGAAGCCATCGCAATGGCGACGGAAAATCCCGCGGGCGCCATCGGCCTCGAAACTAAAGGGCGCCTTGTCGTCGGAGCGGACGCCGATTTGGTTGCGCTTTCGCCACAGTTGGAAGTGATGCGAACGTTTGTCGCGGGCGAACAGATCTGGGTTTATTAATCGCGGCTTTAGCCCGGTGTAGGATCCGACTCGACGGCCAAACGTCTTGTTGGTGTTGGGAACACCGGGCTGAAGCCACAGTGTTAATGAGACGCATCATAGCGACATCAGAAATTCCGCGATGTCGAGAGCTGCGCGTGGGCGACTCAGTTTGCTGATGTTGTTAGCCCACTCGCGCCATTGTTTTGCGCCGTCATCGAACGCGCGTCCGACGTGTGCGACCACTTCTCGTGGCGAAAGGGCGATCGCGCCTGAATTAGTTTCGACGATCAGCCGCGCATTTCCTTCCTCCTGACCAGCGACGACGTGATTGATGATCATTGGGCATTTAGCGGCGATTGTTTCCTGCACGGTTGCGCCACCGGCTTTGCCGATTAGCAGATGGTTCTCGTGCATCATCCGAGGCAGTTCGTTCGTCCAGCCAATGATCTTTATCGGGTGGCCATCGGCTGCCGCTTCGATTGCAGGCCGGAGCTCATCAGCGCGGCCGATCGTGACGGTAAGATCCAGACCCAATTTCGCGAGCATGCGCACCAGTTCCGGCCCGCTGCGCTTGGCCGCATGAATCATGTATAAGACCCGCCGACTGGAATTGTTAGAAGGCAATGGCCGATCTGCGGTGAGATCTGCAAACTTCGGGCTGACTGGAAAACCGAATGTCCTGATTTTTTCCGGCGCAACGCCGCCCCTCCGCAGGACGCCGGCGCTTTGTTCGTTCGCAACGAGGAAATAATCGGCAGCGCAGCGGTACCACGCCGCATTGATGGTGATGGAGTCGGTCACAACGACCACGTTTTTGCAATTGCAAAAAGTTCCCGGGTTCTCGACAAGGACTCGTCGAAGCACATTCGAATATGTGGGGAAGGTGCAGATCACCACGTCGGGACGAAAGCGATCCAGCAACGCGGTGAAGTGATGTTTCAGGCGGGACAATCGCGCGAACTCCTGATCGAAATCCTTCTTGCGATCGAACCATCGGTAAACCGTACCCCACGCAGGAGACGCGAAATTGACCAGCGTCAGGTAAGCGCTTCGGACGAATTCGTTCAACGGTCCGTACGCTTCGGCTAACAAGTCGCGCAGTTCCACGTCGGCCCCGTCTGGTGCGATCCGGGCGAGACCATCACGTATTCCCCTGGCCGCGCTGTTGTGGCCTTCGCCGAAACCGGCGGTCAAAATCAACATTTTCTTTTTCAAAGGTCGTCAGTGGACACGACTACGATCAAGGCCTGAAGAAGGTGGAAGTCACTGCGGAAAGCATTCGGAGTTTAATGGATATTTGCGCCTGGCAAAGTAAACTCCTCCGGAGATGAAATATCTCAGATTAACTTGGCGCGTTGCGCGCCGGCTGGTTTGGGAAACCGCAATGGATAACACGACCGGCCTGGCCGCACAGATGGCGTATCTGCTTCTTTTCGCGCTGGCTCCCGGCACACTGTTTTTCTGGCATCTACTGGGTCTGTTCGGCACGGATCCGAGCAAGCTGCATCGGATGTACCTTGTGTTGAAGAGCTTCATGCCGCCGGACCCGAAGGTGCAGGATATTCTGGACTCTGCCATGGCAAGCGTCGTGGTGACAGGCACCAGCGGATTGCTCGCGAACGCCGGCATCATCCTTGGAATTTATTTCGGGACCGTTTTCATCGCCACGGTTTCACGCTCACTCAGCCAGATGCACGGAGTCCAGGAAGATCGTCATTGGTGGTCCAAATAC
>JBKOYE010000022.1:0-30228 GCA_046725275.1 Verrucomicrobiota bacterium | reverse complement strand
CCATCTCCAGAAAACATTCCCAGGGACCGATATTGTACTCATGTACGGATTGACCGAAGCTTTTCGTTCATCCTGGCTGCCGCCTGATCAACTCGCCGCCCGCCCTACTTCGATCGGCAAGGCGATCCCCGAAGTTGAGCTCTACGTCTTGGATGACGAAGGAAAGGATTGCCCGCCAGGTGTTCCTGGCCAGCTTGTTCACCGCGGTGGCTGCGTAACCAAGGGATATTGGAACGCGCCCAAAGCCACGGCGGAACGCTTCCGGCAGATTGATCGCTTCCGCGGCGAAACGGTCGTTTTTTCGGGCGACCTCGTGCGGCGAGACGAGGAAGGTTACCTTTACTTCCTTGGGCGAATGGACTCGATGATCAAGAGCTACGGCTTTCGCGTCAGTCCCACGGAAGTTGAAGAGCACGCGCGTCGATTCGATGGCCTGCTCGACGCCGTGGCCTTCGGCATCGACAATCCCGAAATCGGGCAGGACATAGCGATGGTCTATACCACCACGGATCGAACTCCGCTTTCCTCCGATGCGCTGACCGATCATTTTCGTGTTGGAATGCCTCATCACATGGTGCCGCGGTGGTTCGTCCACTTGGAGGCATTCCCTTCGACCGGCAGTGGAGGAAAAGTCGATCGCGTCCTGGTTCGCCAGTTGTCGCTGGAAAAGCTCGCCGCGCAGTCTTTAGTGGAGATCCATGCTCGCACATAATTTCGGCCGGGAGCTTCTCGAGCGATACGGCTCGCCCCTCTATGTGTACGATCTCGACGAGGCCGAGCGTCAAGCCCGGACGCTCTTGGGCCTGCTGCCGAAGTCCGCGCAATTGATCTACTCGGTGAAGGCGAATCCGGTTCCAGAGGTGTGCGCCGCTTTGGGAGCGGCTGGCTGCCGCGTCGAGATTGCAGCGAGGGCGGAATTGAAGGTCGTTCTCGAAGCCGGTTTCGCGCCTGATCAAATCGTTTGCTCTGGACCGGGCAAGACTGCCGCAATCGTTCGCGAGGTGTTGCTTGCAGGTGTGACTCAGTTCTCATGCGACTCGTGGTATGACTTGGAACGCCTCTCCGCCGTCGCTTCAGCAACAAAGAAGCCTGCGAAGGCTCTGTTGCGACTTCAGATCTCAGGCGCGCCGACGGAAAGCGTTGGCATCGGAGCGCTGCAAAGCCACTTCGGCGCTGATCCGGCGGTATTGCTCAATGGAGGGGCCGCCCGGGTCGGCGCACTACGCGGCGCCGAATTGGCGGGGATTCACATCTATTCGGGCAGCCAAATCCAGAGCGCCGAGAAGCTGGCAGGCAGTTTCGAACACGCAATCCATCTCGCCGAACAAATCGCTCAGGCCGGGGTGCGTCTGCGCGTCATCGATCTTGGCGGCGGGTTTCCGTGGCCATTTGCGACTTCGGATGCCGCCGTGGATATCTCTACTTTGCCGGAGAAACTGCAGCGTGTGAATGCGCTGCGCAGGTTGACTGCTGATGCGGAGGTTTGGTTCGAGTCAGGACGGTATCTCGTAGCTTCTTGCGGGACTCTGCTCGCGACCGTACTCGATGTGAAAGTCTCGAGTAGCGGCAAGGCCCACGTTATACTTGATACGGGAATGATTCATTTGGGTGGAATGGCGGGCTTGGGACGGATTCATCGCGCGGTTGCCTCCATCGAGCCGCTAGCGGAGCCTGACGGGGCGCTCCAAACCGTGGATGTGATGGGTCAGACGGATTACGCGCTGGACTACGTTTCGCGCGATGCATCAGTTCCACCTTTGAAACCAGGCAACGCTGTGGCCATACCGAACGTCGGCGCCTACGGTCTTACGGCCAGTCTGGTGGCCTTTGCAGGCCACCAACCGCCTGCGGAGGTGTGTTGCCGGGGTACCTCGGTCGTTGCGGCCTATCGCCTCCGGTCGGGGCACGAGCGTATTTCGACCTAACCTGTGAAGTGCATCCAAGGCTGACACCAAAGCTGAATATATGGACGACGACAAAAGCACTCAATTCGAGCAGTGCCTGCGACGGCACCTCCGCTTGGCGAAACCCGACTCCATCAACTACGACGTCGAACTCGCACAACTCGGTCTGGACTCAATGACTGCGGTCGCTGTGCTCCTGGATATGGAGAAGACGTTTAACATTCGGTTTCCCGACGACATGCTCGTTGAAGGTACCTTCCGTACCGCCGGAAGGCTGAAAGAAACAGTCCAGCTGCTCCTGGAGCGCCAAGCATCATGACCAGACCATTGCCCAACCAGTCATTGGGACCCGAGTGGACGATATTGGAGTTGCTGGCTCGGGGCATAGCCAATGACTCGGAGCGCCACACAGTTCGCGATCTTCTAATAACCGACCCGCTCAACTGGGGCGAACTGCTGGAGCAGGCGCTGCGGCACAAAATGCTTCCACTGCTGGCCCACCACATCATCTCAGAAGGTCTTCGATTCGATGTACCGACGAGCATCTACCAGCACTTGGAATCCGTCTTGGAGTGGAATCGCTGCCAGATTGAGGCATTTCGACGCGAAGCGGTGCGCGTGGCGAAGGGGCTCGCCAGCCGCGGTATCCACTTTGTGGTGACGAAAGGTATGGCTTTCGAATCAACGCTTTACGGCGGTCTCGGCACGAGACACATGAATGACATCGATTTCATGATCGCGCCGCGCGATCGCGACGCGGTCATGAGTGTGATCCGCGATCTGGGTTTCCGTCCCTATTTCGAGTGGGCGAAGGATCCACGCCGCGAGGAAATCAGCAGCCGGCTTAACCCCGACCATTTGCCTAAGCTGGCGCGCGACATCGATCAGCCTGGGACCCGGACAATCAATGTCGACGTGGCTAACAGTCTGACTTGGACAAGGAGTCCCTTTGACGTCCCGGTCGAGGAAGCGCTTGAGGATCCTGTCGAGCAGTCCGTTCCCGGCATGGCCGGGGTCAGCTTGCCCTGTTTCCGCCCGATATATCAATTCCTCTTCACCGTGCTCCACTTGTTCCGAGAGGCGTGGCTACAGAAATTTGTTGATTTCGGGACTGACGTGGGATTGATGAAGTTCGGCGATGTGATCCGCCTCATCGATCAAAATCGCAATGAATTGACAAACGGTGAGCTGCTACGAATCATGGAGGCCCACCGTGTCACTCATGCTGTCGCCTGGGTGCTCCGTCATTTGGACGAGACGTTCCAGACGCGCACGCTGGAAGTCTTCGCGCTCGAAAAACATGGCGACGAGGAGCTGCTAGCTTCTCAGATGCAATCCAGCGCTTACGTGAAGGCTTGGGGCGAATCGATGCGCGAGCGCCTGCAAAGCAAGGCCCGCGGTTCGTCGCGGCCGGCGGCTCCGGCACATTCGGGCTCCTAGGATGAACAAAATCAAAAGCTTCCTGTTGCGTCGCGGCGACAAGGGCGGGAGGGATGTCTATTTCGCTCCCAACAGGGTGGCTGGCATTAAGAGCCTCCTGTTCCAGCTGGTGCCGACGAAGTATCGTGCGCAGAGGTACAATCGGCAACTGCGTCGGGAGAT
Source organism: Verrucomicrobiota bacterium (assembly GCA_046725275.1). Taxonomy (GTDB): domain Bacteria; phylum Verrucomicrobiota; class Verrucomicrobiia; order Chthoniobacterales; family UBA10450; genus Udaeobacter. The sequence continues at coordinate 26,722 of JBKOYE010000022.1, read as the reverse complement.
CGAAGAGCATCCCGATGGCGCCTTGATCGTATGGGAGCGACAGAACTCGAGCCAGCTCTATTACATATTCCACGGAATGGCGGGGGGGCTAGGGATCCGGCCTTTGACGGTCCTGCGCGAGAGTGGATTGATTCATAGCAATCTAGTTTTGCTCAAGGATTACTACCGCTTCTTTTACCAGGCAGGATTGAACCGGGAGATCACGGACATTGACGCTGTCATAGCGCGCCTCCGGAGATGCCGTGAAGAGTTACCTCATGTACGGCAGACATTCTGTTGTGGGCCGTCGTCCGGCGGTTACGCAGCGATCCTTTTCGGCCATTATCTTCAGGTGGACGTCGTATATGCATTCGCGCCGGTGACGCTAATTGATCTGCACGATCTGAAGAAGTACGGCGGTCGCAGAGATATCTCGCGCATCACCGAGGAACAGCGCGATCTGGCGCGCCTTCTGGCGAAGCACAATGGCCGAACGCGTTACAAGATATTCTTTTGTGACTGGCATATTAGAGATCGCGCGTACGCCGAACGTATCCAGCATTTGCCTGGCGTAGAGCTTTACCCGCAGCCTGGCACTACCCACAATGTCATCCAAGTTATCTATGAGAGCGGTCGACTACGCGAGGTCTTTGACACCGCCTCGTCGCCGGGTGCTGCTGCTTAAGAACTGCAACATTCCTGTAGCTGGGGACGTTGTCCCCGGCCACAGGTCCACAGCTCGCGCTGAGCGCGCACTGAACTGCAGACGAAAATCTTACGCGATCACTTCGTTGTGGTCGGGTTGTGCGGAAGGGTTGAAGGGAGCTTGATGCTTATGGCGAAACATTCGATGCGAAGTCCGTTTATGGGGATCAAAGAGCTTGACGAGTCGCTTTGTTGAAGGGCTCTTGCCAATCAAGGATCTGTACCGCAACGTTCTCATTGAACAACATCGTATCTGTATATGACATCACAATACCGACTGGTTGGCCCGATGAGACGGCGGCATGCGTGGCTTCGGGCTACAATCGCCGCCGCCGTGCTGGGTGCGGAGATCGCGCAACCGGTTCTGGCGAGGCGTGGGCCTATAGAGGTTGCCAACGCCGACGTCCAGCGAGGTTTGATTTACAAACGCGTTAACGGCATATCTCTGACCCTCGACCTCTATCGTCCAGAGGAGCTCTCGGGTTTGCTGCCAGTGATCGTTTGCGTCCACGGTGGACACTGGGACGCCGGCGGAAAAGAGCGATGTCCAGCTATTACGCTAGTGGACGATGGATACGCCGTGGCCAGCATCAATTACCGCCTCACGCGCACTGCACCTTTTCCGGCGCAGCTCGAAGATTGTAAGGCTGCCGTGCGCTGGCTTCGCGCCAACTCTTCCACTTACCGCCTAGATCCCGACCACATCGGCGTTTGGGGATACTCCGCCGGCGGACATTTGGCGGCTCTGCTTGGCACGTCCGGCGGCGTGCCGGAGCTGGAGGGGAGTGGGGATAATATGCAGTATTCTAGCGGGGTTCAAGCTGTGTGTGTTGTGGCTGGCCCGTCCGATCTGCTGACCATGACGAATCTCGGTCCCAAACGCACCTCTGCCATTGAAGGGTTGCTTGGCGAGCCCCTCGAAGAAGATAAAGCGAAGGCAATAGTTGCCAGCCCCCTCCATTATGTCTCCAAAGATGATCCGCCTTTTCTGATCGTGCATGGCGAGGGTGATAGAGTAGTACCGGTGCAGCAGGGCCAGCGCCTTTATGAGGAGTTGCGAAAGGCCGGAGTGAACGCCACGTTGAAGATCCTCCCCCTAGGGCACAGGGCAATACAGACGGACGCACTCAAGGATGCGGAAGTCTTCTTCGATGCGACGCTCAAAAAGCGCTGAAAACGCTTCCGTAAAATTTGGTGGACTTGTCTGCTTGCCTATTGTCATAATCCGCCATGCTTAGACGCCGCTCACGCTCGTTTCGCAGGCTTTTGTTCATCGCGCTTATCCTCGTTGCGCTCGTACTGGTCTGGAAAGCCAGAAATTTCCAGAGACGCTACACCGCCGCTGAGGCGCGAAAGGCTTCACTGCCGATCCCGGTTGGCGCGTCGCGCGCAAAAGTCAGCGAGCTTGAAACAACTATCGGAGCGGCCGGGCAGGTTCTGCAATACACGACGGTCACGCTCACCTCGCGTATCGCTGCCAAAATAGACAAGGTTTTGGTAAATGTCGGAGATACAATCCAATCCGGCGCAGTGCTCGTCGAGGATGAGAAGGCACCGTTTGAGGTCGCGCTGGAGTCGGCCCGGGCACAGGTGGAGTCGGCGCGCGTTGCGCAGGAAAAAGCGGCCGCCGAGTTGAAGTCAATGGAAGCTTTGAAAGCAAAAAAAATGGCTACCAAATTGGAAGTGAACGATGCGCGCGTGACGCTAGCTTCCAAACAAGCGGAGCTCCAGGAAGCGAATGTAAAACTAATGAAGGCACAACTCGATTTCGAGGCCACGCGGCTGACCTCGCCTGTCAATGGCATCGTGCTTGCCCGCTTCGTCAATTCCGACGAGCGCGTCGAGGTCAATCAAGTACTTTTGCAACTAGGCGATCTGGAGAAAGTCTACCTATTGGCCCAGGTGCAGGACGAATCGGTCGGCCAAATCCATGATGGACAGCCAGCCGAGGTATTCTTTTCAGCCTACCCGACCACCACATTCGAGGGCACGATCGAGCATGTCGATCCCCGCGTCGATCCAAAGACTCGTGCCTTTACGGCTTACGTGACCGTTCACAATCCCACTTTGAAGTTAAAGCCCGGGCTTACTGGTTTCATGCGTGTCCGGATAGAAAAAACCGCGCTGGCCGTTCCCACGGTAGCCGTCATAAATCCATTCGGTCAGAATGCCAGTGTTTTCGCCATTGATTCCAACCGTCGTGCAGTTCTGACGCCGGTCCGCGTCGGGTTGGAAGCCGGTGGAATGATAGAGATCGTCAGCGGGTTGAAAGAAGGGACCCTCGTCGCAACCGCGGGAACCGTTGATTTGGTGAATAATGACCGAGTTCGGGTGGAAAGCCGTCAATGAACCCCGCCCAACGCGTCGGCAAAAACGTAGCGTGGATGCTGGTGGGCGGCGCACTGGGGGCGGTGCTGCAGATGTTGGCCATTCTGCTCGCCGCGAGAGGATTACAACTCAACGATTTCGGTACTTTTAATTATCTGCTTTCCTTCGCCATCGTATTCCAGTTCCTAACCGATTTCGGCCTAACCAATATCCTTACGCGCGAAGTGGCCCGGCATCCCAATGACATCCCACATTTGCTCGGGAGCGCTAAGGGCTTGATGTGGGCACTCTTTGTTGGCTCTACCATCCTTCTCCTGGGGGTCGTGTTGATACTGAAGCTCCCGGCTTCAACAAAGGCGCAATCCTTCGTCATGGGTCTGGCCAGTCTGACAATCCTGCAGGCTGTTAGCTATTCGGCGGTGATGCGGGCGATCGAAGCCATGGAGTTCAATGCGATCTCTTTCAGCCTCCATAAGGGACTTTTTGCCGCCTTCGTGGCGGTGAGTCTCTGGCGTCATTGGGGACTATGGGGAGTGGTCATTTCATACCTGGCATCCTGTTTGATCTTTTGGTTTTTTAACTGGCAGATCGTTCGTTGGCGCGTTGCCCGTGTTTCGCCCAGGCTAGATTTACCCCTTTGGAAATCGATGCTGTCGGAGGCGATTCCGCTGGGCAGCGGGCTGGTGCTCCGGCAGTTCGCCTGGCAGGCGGATGTCCTGATCTTAGCATGGCTTGTCAATGCAACTGCGTTGGGACTGTTCAGCGGGCCGTATCGGATATTGCTTGGGATGCGAACGATTTCCATGGCATTTGCCCTACCGCTTTACCCCGCAATGATTCGCGCAACTGAAAACACGGCGGAGAAGTTTACAGAGTTCTATAATCGAGCGATGAAATGGTTTTGCTGCCTTAGCGTGCCAGGGGCGATTCTGTTTTTAGTCTGGCCGCGACTCCTGATCGACGTGCTTCTCGGTGAAAAATTCACCAACGCTGAATCGGTTATGCAATGGTTTGGGATAGCATTCATGCCAATGTTCGTATCGTCACTTTTCCCGTTCATCTTTACAGCACTGAAATTGCCGGGCGTGTTCTGCCTGGCGATGGCACTCGCTTTGCTGGTGCGTGTGGGAGCGGACTTCGCGTTAGTTCCGAGCCTGGGTTACATCGGCGCGTGTGTGGTCGCTGTGTTGAGTGAAATTGGCGCCTTTGCGATTCTTACCTACTTTCTCAAGCGAAAAGGTTATGCACTCCAGATGGCCGATTTCTTGGTCAAACCGATTTTGGCTGGCCTCTTAATGGCCGCGATCCTTCTTCCCGCGCGACAGTTTACACTGTTACCGGCGTTGCCAGTGGCCGCGGTGGCTTGCATCGTTTATCTGGGTGCTCTTTTTTTGCTAGGGACTTTTTCGAACCAGGAGCTGCATCTTATGCGTGATGGTCTCGGTTTTGTTGGCTTTTACCTCCGTAGATCGCCGCATCAACTGGAGAAACAAGGTTGAGAAGAATCTACTGGGCTTGTGGTTTCGCGTTAGTGGCGCTCGGTCTGGTGTTTCCCTGGTTCGACCCGGTGACGACGCCCCGCTTTAACGCCCTGAATTTCCCCATCGCGCACTCCGCCTACTTCTGGCCAGGGCATTTCGTGTTTTTTTCCTATGGGACCGCGGCGATCATAGTGGCTGGGCTGGGCTTTGCCGCCTGGTGCATGAAAAAAGACCTGGCGGTCTTCTGTGTTGGACTGCTGCTGTTAATGGGTGCCATGACCTTTTTTTTGCAGATCATATCATGGGAACCGACATGGCTGAAAATGGCTTTGGAAGGTGGGGAAGATTTTCAGCACTGCTATCACTTGGAAGTTGCTTATAGCATTCCAAACGTCTTCGTCCGTTCGCCGGCACGCGGGCTCTTGGCGCCTGTCGAAGCGCTAAGCGGGCGCTTTTGGTCTGGCACCGCATCGCTCGGTTCGGGATGGATCTGCTTCTGTGCCGGTGCCCTCTGGATCTGCGCTGCCGGCGTGTCCCAAATGAACGATTGGACGCGGCTGAAAATTGTGCTGCCTGCGTTCACCGTCCTTGTTGTGCTGTTGGGAGCATTGCAACTTTGGCGCCCCATAGCTGCGGAGCGCCTTTTAGCGTCCGCCGAAATGAAGGAAACACGCGGAGCGTTCGCGGATGCTGCGAAGGATGTGCGTCGGGCGATGGCGATTGATGAATGGCAGCGCTTGCGGCCAGCCTGTTTCGTCCAGCTTGGCAACCTCTATCAGAAAATGAACTTGCCGGAAGGCCCGGAAATCCTTTTTGCCCGCGCCTTAGTATTCCAGTCGCGTGGACTGACCGAAGAGGCCCTCTTTTATTATGGTCAGGCCGCGGACGAAGGCGATCCTGAGTTGCGTCGCGTGGCGCTGGTTGAGAAGGCGGGGCTGGCGTCTCGCTACGCGGCAACTCTTTATAAACAAGGGCGGATAGGTGAGGCGTCTCGGTACTGGCTGATCAGCATGGAAGCTGTTCCGGACAGGAGCAATGGATTTTTCGGAGCCGGGCGCGCCTTCCTCGATATGGCTGACTATTCGATGGCAATAAAGTATTTTGAGACTGTCTTTCATAAGACCTCGCAGCCGTGTCTCCTCGCTGACATAGAGAATGATCTCGGCGATTGTTGGTACAGATTAGGCCATCCGAATTTGGCCCGGAAGTATTACACGGCCTCCCGCAAACGGCACCTTCGATCAAATTTCCGAGCGCTCAAGACCCTCACTGAGAGCTACTATAAATGAGGCCGTCTTTTCGATTTCTCCAATGGTGTCAGTCACGTCTGGGCGGGATCGCCCTGCTGTTTGTTTTAACTACCGGTACGTTAGTTGGTTATTACGGTTGGCTCGCGCTGGTGTCGCCACCGCCGCCAACCTATTACCTCGATTTTGGCGCTGCCCCATGGATTCAGGCGTCGGAGCCGAGTAACAATGTTTGCTTTCGTAAGAACCTTTATCTGAGTGAAACGCCGAAATACGCCTGGTTACAAATGGCCGGGATCGATGGGCTCAAAATTTCGGTCAATGGCAAGCAGGCAACTCTAGCGCAATCCGCTGAACCCGGGGAAGAGAGTGAAGTTCTCAGCTTAACCTCAGGCGGGAACGAATCGATAATTTGCGATATCACTCACTATCTTCTCCCGGGGACAAACACGATCGCCGTGAATGTCACTCGAGGCAGTTTTCCGGGCAGAGCCAAGCTGATCTGTCGAGGAGGCGTAATCGACCAATCTGGGAAGCTGACTGAGTTCTCCTCTGATAAAAGTTGGAGAGTCGCTTTGACGCCTGGAACGATTCCCACCCTGATCCCATGGACCGATCGGGAAATGGACGATGCCCGCTGGGCTCACGCCGAAGTGGCCCCGTCAGAACGGACCGGGCTGACTCAGCCTGTGACTCTGCCGCCGGTTCTTCTCCAACAACCGGTGAGAGGAAAGTGGATCATAGACGAACGCCCGGGGCTTGCCCACAATACGACATTCCAAAGGCATTTCGACGCGCCAAACGGGAATACTGAAGCGTGGCTTCAAATCGCCGCTAATGGTAATTTCTCGGTAATTCTTAACGGGCACTTCCTCGGAGACTTTACCGATTCGTCTCCGATGATTCACTTCCTGCATCTCAAGCGATGGATGAAGCCCTGGGGAAATGACCTATCTATCCAGGTGGAAGGGCTGGATGCCCTACCAACTCTGATCGCGGAGATATCTTTTCTGTCCAGTGGTGCCGAGGCGGATTCGATACTCTCAGATCATAATTGGATGCTGCCAGGTTCGCGCCTCGCGACGACAATCGGTTCCTACAATTACGCAGGCGATCACTGGGGGCTTCCGTCAAAGACAAATTCGCCTGCAGGGTTAGCGAGCGTTGAGGCAACGCACCGGACGATAGCAGGCATTATTCTTATGCTCTTAGTTGTCGCGGCGGTCTTCCTAGGCTGGACCTGGTCCGGTAGGCTGCTGGCCAAAAGGCACGGATGGGAGATGGGGCGAGCTCTCGGTATAGATGCAACATTGCATTTGCCCGCGCTTGTAGCCACCCTGACACTACTGTTGCTGCGTTACGATATTCGGCTTCGGCCGGATTCTCCGGTCAAAGTTGATTTCTTTCTGGGGCTCGTCGCAATCCTTATTCTTCCGCGTCTGTTAGCATGGGCGAGTCGGAAGCAGCCAGCCCCATCTCTGTTTTCAGCTGGGGAGAGATGGCGTGGATGGGCCAGCCAGAACGGCTTTTGGATTGCACTCGGATTAATTGTTCTCTGCTCCTTAGCCATGCGGTTGCATGGTCTAACCACTTTTCCCCTCGATCAGGACGATATTTTGATCCGCAACTATACCATGGGAATTTTCGATCGAGGCTACCCATCAATCAACTTTTACGGCCACGTACTACCACTTACGACGTATGAGTTAGTGCCTTACCCAATTGCCCTTTCGTGCCTGATCTTTGGCTGGAGCGACTGGGCGTTCCTCCTGCCGGCAGCTGTATTTGGAACGCTCACCACGTTGCTGCTGGGACTGATGGGTCGCAACTTATTCGACTGGCGGACGGGCTTATCGGCGGCACTGATTTACGCCTTTAATCCATTAAACGTTTTCTGGGCGCAACACTTGTTTCATCCGTCGCAGGATTCGTCTTTCGGGATACTAGCAATCTGGTTCTTCTACCTGGCAATTCGTCAGCCGGGCAAACTGGACCCAAAATACTTCTCTGCCACTTGCGTGTGTTTTTGCCTGACTTACCTCTCGTGGGAAGGCCAGGGTTATTTACTACCAGTGCTGGCCGTGACACTGCTCTTGATGTACCCCGGACGCTGGGGTTGGCTTCGGGCACCGCATCTATGGATCGGACTGATCGCTGTAGCTTCGATTGTTCTTATTCAACTTTCGTTGCGATCGATGGGGGCGCCCCGTTATCGCTCCCTAGGCATTCCATTTCCCGCAATGACTCCGTCACTGTATTTCCTCAACCCCGAATCGGACCCTTTCTACTACGTTAACTTGATTCTCCGAACCGAGCCGCACTTCCTCCTTAGTATTCTGTGCGCCGCCGGTGCTTTGTTTGTATGGCGTAACTTGGCGATGCGTTATTGCCTCCTCGTGTTCGTCGGGCTTTTACTTTGCTTTTCTCTTTTGCTGCCGGTGTACTCCATTCGTTACTTTTATTTTTACCAGACGATTTTGGTCCTCATAGGATGTGGAGCCTTTTTTCTTCTCTGGGACCGAGCGCGGGAACTGACATTGGAATGGCAGGTGGCCCGTTTGCTCGCATGGGGAAGCGGGATAGTGGCTTTTCTGCTGGTTGTGGGAATAGCAACGGAGACAGGTTTCAAAGTCTTTCGGCTTTCGGAGCAGACACCCAACGGACGTTCGCGTATCGATCCGAGCCTGCGCTACGGCCTTGTGAGACAGGACACGCGAAGCGCAGCGGAGTTTGTCGTGTCGCGGTTACGGCCAGGCGACATTGTGCTGGCAAATCTTACGCAAGCCTTCTACTTGTATGGCAGACGCATGCCGGATTACGCATTAAACCCAGAATTGGCTTCGCGCATGATTTACTTGGACGAGCACCAGTCGTATCGTCATAAGTTTGTTGGCATCCCGAACGTGCGCAATCTGCGCGACATGCAGAAGATTTTCGACCAAGCCCGCCGAATCTGGTTTGTCGGCGGCGGGCCGGTAATTGACGGGCAAAGCGAAATAAAGAACATAACCGATTTTGTCACTGAGCGCGCGAAGATGGTTCACAGCAGTTATCACGCGAAGGTTTATCTTTGGGACGGCACTGCCTTTCTTGCGCAACAGACTGTTCCTAACCCCGCGTTGCCGCCTCAACCAGAAATTCCGGCTGAGAAACCGCCGCCGGAGGATCGTGTGGTGGAAGAACTCAATTTGGCAGAAAATGGAACGGCTGTGTCATATCCGCGGGTCACCAAATCGAATCTCTACCCCGAATGGACCCGTCAGAAAGTTTCAGAACGGAATCCGGCACGCGTAAATGCGAAGCTAAAAGTGCAGCCACTTCAACCACCCCGCGAGCCCGAGAAGCCCGAGTCGGATGAAAAAGCGTCTCAGTAGTCCCAGATTTAGCGCGATCTGGTCGCCTGTGCGACTTGCCCTGATCGTTTTTTTCGTATTGCTGCCTATTCCTCGCCAGCTCTGCGCCGGGCAAACCGCCATCGTTCGGAGTCGTGAACGCGGTTCAACAGTTAAGGTCAAGCCAGTTGTTTTCCTGAACTTGCGGGAATACCTCGCGACAATTACCGCCGTAAGTCCAAAGATCATAGCCTCGCGTCTGGACGAGGCCGCCGCTGACTACGAAGCTCGATCCACCTACGCCGGCTATCTGCCGCACCTTGTCGGCGATGCGGGAGTCGGCTACATTCACGGCAGGAGTCTAAGAGGATTCGTCAATCCTTTCGGTGGTCTGCCGTCAGCAACCGGTGACCGCTGGTTCACACAAGAGGGCCCAGGGCTGACCATCCCAATTTACAGAGATGGCAGTTTCCTCGGCATCAACGTTCCCCCGGAAGTAGCGCATAAGCGCGCTGAGAGGCAGATGGTTAAGTTCAAAGGATCACTGACAGAGCAAAGTGTCATTCTTACGGCGACCGACGCTTACCTCCAGGCGATCAAGGCTACACACTTGCTGGAGCTTCGCACGCGACACTTCGCTCTGGCTCAAGAAGAAGACGCGCGAGTCGAGAACAGAGCGGCGAGTAACCTGGCGACCGCAGAAGAAGTCGGAGTGGCGAGGCTTCTGCTGGAAAGCAGCCGCGCGTCCTTTGAGGCAGCGCGAGGGGAGGCGATTTATTCCTTTTTAGCCGTTGCCGCGCTCCTTGGACGCGACGCCGATACAATCCGGATCCAGGATAGCTATCCGGAAGCGGCTCCCTTACCAGATTTCGAAAAAATTGCGGGAATTACCTCCGTGACACATCCAAAAGTGCGCTTTCAAGAGGCTGCCGTCCGAGGGGCGCAAGCTAATGTAGAGCTTCAGCGAAGCCGGCTTTTGCCAAGCGTGACGGCCGACAGCTACGACTTTCAGTACGGAGACTTTCATGGGGACGCAGCGAATCAGTGGGTATCGATCTTATCGGTGCACGTTCCCATTTTTGATTTTGGACAAGCTTACTTGGCGACCAAGTCAGCCCGCTTAAAACTGGGAGCGGAGACCCAACGCCGTGTGGCCGTGCAGCAGGATCTGCAGAAGGAGCTGGTGGATGCCGTCGTGCAAATCAAGCAGTCTGCCGGAAATCTCGGAAAGGCGCGCGGTGAAGTTGCCGAAGCGCAGCGGGTGGCCACCCGTCTTGAGGAACAGGCGAGGATGGACCAGGCGCTTTTGGGCGAACTAAACATGGCCAAACTAAAACTCCTTGAGAAAAAGCAAGACCTTGAGCAAGCGCAGTTTGAGCTTCTCCATCACTATGCGCTTTATCAAGAAGCCACCGGTGGCCAGTGGAAATGGATTGCGCCTTAAGAGATCGCAGCATCAGGATGCAAATGGAGGCGACCTGTGGATTGCTGTCATAGCGCGGTCCGAATGCGTGAAACACAATCACGTCCACTTCTCCATTGGAATAGTTCGCGATATATGCGAAGCGTCCATCCAGCGTGAACAAGATGTCTTTGGCCCAAGCCCCGGGGAATAATGATAGTGGTGAAAAATGCCGCAGCGAACTTTCTTCTTGCCACCCCTTTTCAAAGCTGGCAAAATCGATGCGATGAGAACAAGAATTGTATTTCCAACGGTTGTCGCTACCACACTGATTTGCGCTAGCCTCAGCTACGGACAGGAACGCCCCGTACCGGCAACGCCCGCGGCGACGCCAATCGACGGGACGTTGTATACCAAATACAACACAGACACTGCTCACACCAGCGTTAACTGGAATGTGTGCGGTTCTCTGCCGGGCTCAAGCGGCTGCTATGGCTCCGGGAGCCTGGGCCCGTTCGGACAGATTGGCGCACTGTTGGAAGGCGAGCCAAAGACAGACCGCATTGCGAATACTGTCACTCGGGCCATTTATGTCTTGGATTACAAAAGTGGCCCCAATCAGAACGAGGTCGTGCTCTACGTTTATACAAAGGTCGACACGATTACCACGGATTCCGATACGGTTACCGTTACTCTATCCCGAACAATCACTCTGCCTCTGGTTGGTGACTTTCCGGCGCAGACATCGATGGCAGCCAATAAGCGATTCCTTTTCATCGGCACAGACCTGAGCCCACAGGCGGTTATGGTCGACAAGCGTACCTTTAGCGTCACCCAGCTTGGCGGGGTCACGCCGCCCCTTAACGTTTTTGCAATTACGGCTAATCCATATGGCTACGTGACTCAATCATTTGGAAGCTTTAGTTTTCTGGACACTGACTTTATTGTGCTCGGTTCGAACGGCAGCGTTGTGGAAGAAGGCGTTGGATCGCAGTTCATGTTGAATACTCTACAGGCGATCAAAGTTGGTAATCACGCGGGGATTACTAATCCTCTCCGTGTTCCTTGGTCCCACTCTCGGCACGATCAGAAAGACCGCATGCCGGCCACGCCCGCGGCGACGCCAATCGACGGGACGTTGTATACGAGGTACAACATGGACCCGGCTCACACCACCGTTAACTGGAATGTGTGCGGTTCTCTGCCGGGCTCAAGCGGCTGCTACGGCTCCGGGAGCCTGGGCCCCTTCGGCAGGGTTGGCGCACTGTTGGAAGGCGAGCCAAAGACAGACCGCATTGCGAATACTGTCACTCGCGCCATTTATGTCTTGGATACTGCTAGTGGCACCGATCAGAACGGGGTTGTGCTCTACGTTTATACAAAAGTCGACACGATTACCACGGATGACGATACGGTTACCGTTACGCTATCCCAAACACTCAGCCTGCCTCTGATTGGTGGCACTAACCCGCACTCGGCACAAATGGCAGCCAATAAGCAATTCCTTTTCATTGGAACAGACCAAAGCCCGGAGGCGGTTCAGATCGACAAACGCACCTTTAGCATCACCCAGCTTGGCGGGTTCACGCCGCCCCTCAACGTTTTTGGAATTTTTGGTGATCCATATGGCTACGTGACTCTATCATTTGGAAGCTTTAGGACTCATAACAATGACTTTATTGTGGTCGGCCCCGACGGCAGCGTTGTGGAAGAAGGCGCTGTATCGCAGTTCATGTTGAATACTATAAACGCGGTCCTGCTTAACCCGTAGCTCGGCGGCGACGTTCTGCTATTTGAGTCCGCGCACCTCTGCGAGGAACTGATCGGACCGGGTGCTGGTGTCGGGCTGCTTCAGTTCAGCGGCTTGGAAGACTTCGATGATGTCGACTTCCGGCGGAATTGCTTTCGCCATCAATTGCCTGACCGCGTGCCTCTGTGCCAGTTGGTCAGCCTCGTAATTCCTTCTCCCTGCAGCAGCGAGCGCCCATCTCAACACCGTGTCAACAATGCCTCGAATAATGCGAATTCAACGGGCATGCAGGCATTGCCGAGCACATCAAACGCGAGCTGCCGACTGATGATGCTCCTTTCTCGGGCAGCTCTCAGCTTGCCTGGGGAAGCTGCAACGTTGCGTATCAAGCTTTTCAGAGATTTCTCTTATTCCAGGTCAAATTCTTTTTCAATTTGTCCCTGGCTTCGGCCAATACTTCCTGCTGTTTAGGATCGATGAGATCTGGCTCGTAAACCTCCACAAACTGCGCTTTAAGAGCAATCGCAGTATCCAACGCCGCTTTGAGAGTGCCTCTTAACTTGTAAGTTGCCAGCAACATTTCAAAACCTGTAACGGTTTGATCCGAAAACCGATTCACCGATTGATACGATAATTTACGACTATCTGGCGTATCGTTTGGCTCAAGGCTAGCTGCCTTGAGACCAAAACGGTGGGGATAATCTTTAACACTATCTTCAACGAACTTTTTCAAAGTAGCTCTGCCTTCATCATTTCGAGAAGGTGGGCACATTGCGATAAGGAAAGGTGTGGTAGGAAAAGCTTTGTTATAGAGAGCAGCAAACCATTTCACACCTTCAAGCCATTTCGCATTGCCTCCGATGGCATTATATTCATCCATATCGTCCGGGCCTGCGAACCAAGCCTCAGTTGAATGCCCAAATCCGGTCATTATAACATAGCTTAGATAAGGAGAGGAATCGTAGCGTTGGCCTAGTTTTTTGATCAAATTACCAAATTTTTCCTGAAGCACGGGATGCCAAGGTATCGGCATATAATCAGCTGGTTTGCCCTTACGGTGATGGAAGTAAAATTTCTCAGCGCCAGCGGCGTAGACCCATTGCGGAGAATGTTTTCCCGCAGGGACTAGTATTTCAACTCGTTTATTATACTTTTTGGCCAGCTCAAAGCCCCGATCAAAATAACTGAAATCAATCTTGCCCTCGGTTGGTTCAATTTTATCCCAGTCGGCGCGTAATACAATGCCATCCACGTTAGGATTCGTCCAGCATGGTGTGTTATTCAGCCTATTCATCTGTTCAGGATGTTTATAGCTATAAGAGGGCAGCAAACACCAAATCCCTGTGGGCGTAGATTTTTGGATGATTTCGGTTTTTTCCTCGGCAAAGAGCTGCATGGGGATAACGAGAGAAAACCCGAGCAGAATTAATGAATCCAATAGACTCATTTCAAGTTTCAATATGAAGCAAATGTTTTTGGTTAGGTTAACGACAACCGTGCTTACGCAGAGGCGAAATGATGCTCCTGGGCGTTTCTCCTCATTTGTGTGGAAGTTTCGGCAGCACACACCTGCCATCCATCAACGCTTTCGGCAGTTAAGAACTTCATTCGCATTCGGCCCGCCGGCTACGGACCAAATGCCATGTCAAACGGCTGCGTACCTACATCAGTAACTGTCGCAATGACATTCAGTGACGCAATATCAATGACCGTTACAGTTGTAGTCCTGGCGTTGGACACGTACAGTTTCGTCTGGTCGGGATTGATTAGCGATATGAAAGGTCCGGCGCCGGTCGGGATTGTTGCGATAACCGTGTGCGTGGCGGTGCTAAGGACCGAAACATTGTCGGAATTTGTGTTGACCACGAAGACCTTTGTTCCATCGGCCGTAATTACCAGTTCCCACGGCCACACTCCACCGGTTGGAATGGTCGCGAGCACAGTCAATGTGGTGGTATCGATTACCGAAACCGTGCCATCCCGGGTGTTGGCTGTGTAAACCTCCCTCCCGTTGGGCGTAATGGCAATTGCTCTTGGCCTTAGTCCAACAGGAATGGTCGTGATCAGTTGTTTCGTCGCCGTGTCGATGACGGATACAGAGTCGCCCCTGTAGTTGGCGCAGTAGACGCGGTCACCCGTGGGAGAGATGCACAGACGACGGGAGCCACCCCCGGTGGGGATATTCGTTACCTGGTAGGTGGCGGTATCAATCACGTCCACTTCTCCCGCGGATTGATTCGCGATATATGCGAAGCGTCCATCCGGCGTGAACAAGATGTCTTTGAGCCAATTCCCGGGAAGATAGATAGTGGTGATGATTGCGTATGTTGCCGTATCAATGACCTCGACCGGGACGGTTTGATTCCCGGCGCCGCTTTGATGCACAACGAAAAAACGTCCACCATCCGGCGTGACAGCGCTCTCTCCGGGCACTCTCGCCACCAGGATGGTGGCAATGTTCGTGCGCGCCGCGGTGTCTAGAACGGAGATACTTCTGGAATGCCCGTTGGAAACAAAAGCCTTGAGCCGATTCGGTGTCATGGCAATACGAATCGGGAAGCTGCCTACGGGGATTTCGGTGACGACCTGGTTGGTCGAGGTATCGATCACAGCAGTCGTATCGGAGTATCTCGTGGTGACAAAAAGATGCTCGGCCGAAGCCGGGTATGCGACGGCAAAGGCGAAAATAATCAACAGCAAAGGCAGGCGATATGTTTTCATAGTTAAGCAAATTAGATTAAGTCGGGCATTAGGCAATCCACCGCGAGTTGTCCAGCCTAATTTTTGAAAATCTTCGATTTAGCTCGGTTTGGATTTCCGCTGGTAATTGGATAACCAAGCACTGGTCAAGGATAGCGATGTTGAACCCGCCAGGGGTGGGACCTCCACACGAACGGTCGTTTCGCTCAGAAAGTCCCTTCTTCTGCTCAGCGGAAATGTTCAAACGAACGCGACTGGTTTGCAGTCAACATGCTAAACAAAGTTGTCCAGCATGCTAACGCTTCCAACGGATGCGGTGACAGAAAGCGGTCTTGAACCAGATGGCGTCCGCTCAGCGCCGTCGCCACACTAATTCGCCTATCCGGCCTCACCCGATGTCTCCTGCTTCTTCTGTAGTCTGAAATGGGCTTGCTTCAGAACAGCTTCGCGAGGGGACAAAAATCTCACGCTCGCTACCTCCGGGAATATTGGTATCGATCTAGGAGCGCAATTTGCATGCGGGCCGACGGCTACGGACCAAATGCCATGTCGAACGGCTGCGAACCTACATCAGCAACTGTCGCAACAACGGTCAGTGCTGGAATATCGATCACCGTCACAGTTGTAGCCCTGGCGTTGGAAACGTACACTTTCGTCTGGTCTGGCTTGACTAGCGATATGAAAGGTCCGTGTCCGACCGGGATCGTTGCGAGGACCGTGTGCGTGGCGGTGCTAATGGCCGAAACATTGTCGGAATTTGTGTTAACCACGAAGGCCTTTGTTCCATCAGCCGTCATTACCAGTTCCCACGGCCACACGCCTCCGGTTGGAATGGTCGCGATCACACTCAATGTGGTGGTATCGATGACCGAAACCGTGCCATCCCGGGTGTTAGCTGTGTAAACCTCCTTGCCGTCGGACCTAATGGCAATTGCTCTCGGCCTTTGTCCAACAGGAATGTTCGCGATCAGTTGTTTCGTCGCCGTGTCGACGACGGTTACGGTGTTGGCAATGTAGTTAGCACAGTAGACGCGATCAGCCGCGGGAGACATGCACAGGCGACGGGAGCCAGCCCCCGCGGGGATAATCGTTACCTGGTAGGTGGCGGTATCAATCACGTCCACTTGTCCCGCGGATTGGTTCGCAATATATGCGAAGCGTCCATCCGGCGTGAACAAGATGTCTTTGAGCCAATTCCCGGGAAGATAGATAATGGTGATGACTGCATATGTTGCCGTGTCAATAACGTAGACGGGGCACCCCAAACCATGTTGGCCACGTTGATGCACGACAAAAAGACGCGCACCATCCGGCGTGACAGTTTCCTCTCCGGGCCCTTGGCCCACCGGGATGGTGGCAATGTTTGTGCGCGCCACCGTGTCTATAACCGAGACATTTGAGGAACGCCCGTTGCAAACAAAAGCCTTGAGCCGATTCGGTGTCATGGCAATGCGAACCGGGAAGCTGCCTACGGGGATTTCGGTGACGACCTGGTTGGTCGAGGTATCGATCGCAGCAACCGTATCGGAGTATCTCGTGGTGACAAAAAGATGCTCAGCCAAAGCCGGGTATGCGAAGGCAAAGGCGAAAATAATCAACAGCAAAGGCAGGCGATATGTTTTCATAGTTAAGCAAATTAGATTAAGTCCGGCAATAGGCGATCCACCGCGAGTTGTCCAGCCTAATTTTTGAAAACCTTCGATTTAGCGATCTAGGAGCGCAATTCGCATCCGGGCCGACGGCTACGGACCAAATCCCAGGTCGAACGGCTGCGAACCTACATTAGCAACTGTCGCGAGGACAGTCAGTGACGCAATATCAATGACCGTTACAGTTGTAGACCTGGTATCGGACACGTACACTTTCGTCTGGTCTGGACTGACTAGCGCTATGAAAGGTCCGTGGCCGGTCGGGATCGTTGCGGTGACCGTATGCGTGGCGGTGTTAATGACTGAAACAGTGTCGGAATATGTGTTGGATACGAAGGCCTTTGTTCCATCCGCCGTAATTACCAGTTCCCACGGGTACTGTCCGGTAGGGATTGTCGCGATCACCCTCAATGTGGCGGCATTGATGACGGAAACCGTGCCACTGATGACGTCGGCCGTGTAAATCTCCTTGCCGTTGGGCGTAATGGCAATCGCTCTCGGCCTTTGTCCAACAGGAATGGTTGCGATCGCTTGTTTCGTCGCCGTGTCGATGGCGGTTACGGAGTTGCCATCGTAGTTGGCGCAGTAGACGCGATTACCCGCGGGAGACATGCACAGGCGACGGGAGCCAGCCCCGGCGGGGATATTCGTTACCTGGTAGGTGGCGGTATCAATCACGTCCACTTCTCCAACGGCTTGGTTCGCGATATATGCGAAGCGTCCATCCGGCGTGAATAAGATGTCTTTGAGCCAATTCCCGGGAAGAAGGACAGTGGTGATGATTGCATTTGTTGCCGTATCAATGACCTCGACGGGGCAGTTACGGCCGCCACTTTGATGCACGACGAAAAGACGCCCACCATCCGGCGTGACAGCGCTCTCTCCGGGTACCCTGTTCACCAGGATCGTGGCAGTGTTCGTGCGCGTCAGCGTGTTTAGAACCGAGATGCTTGAGGACTTCCCGTTGGAAACAAAAGCCTTGAGCCGATCCGGTGTAATGGCAATACGAATCGGGAAAGTGCCTACGGGGATTTGGGTGAGAACTTGGTTGGTCGAGGTGTCGATCACAGCAACGTTATTGGAGTATCTGTTGGTGACAAAAAGGGACTCCGCAAAAGCCGAGGATGCGAAGGCAAAGGCGAAAATAATCAACAGCAAAGGGAGGCGATATGTTTTCATTGTTAAGGACGTCGGATCAACCAGAGCACTTTTTTTGACAAGAGCAAGGCGATTGATTCAGAGATGCATCGGAGGTTATTCACCGGAGCTTGCAAAAGCTGCCGGAATTGCCGACGCACGAACCAACACAGCGGTTTCAGTCTTCGTTTCCATAGTACAAGAGCGACTACCGTAATCGCACCGCACGTTAGTAGTTCATACGTGCACGCCCAAAGGTTATCGAGACTCAATAATGCGGCAAAATCTTTGTGGCGGACACCAAAAATCAATATCAACGGCGAGCTGAAAGTTTTGTGCCACGGCCAGAACAGCGGCATACCGAATCCAGCATTAGTCCACCCGATCCTGGTTCCGGTAAAGAAGTCGATCAGGATATGTGAACCGTACGCCGTGAAGTAGAGAATGGTACTTCGCCAAAAACTTGGCGCGATCCGCCATATGCAGCTTAGACCCAATGATATTAAAACGGCGACCGTCAGGCTGTGCGTGAAACCGCGATGCCAAGCGCTGCTTGGGAAGCCAGGCGGTAGGAACAAGTCCAGATCAGGTGCATTGGCTAGCAGTATCAGCACTCCAAGACGCGGGAGAAATTGGCGCCAGTGCGCAGTCGGTCGAGCTTTGAAGCGCCGTCTCGTGGTAAGAAAAGTCCAAAACCCAGCGAAGCTATGTGCAATTGGCGAGGCCATCGTGTGAAGTGTGAACGGCGTTAACGCGCGCGCGTGGCAAACGGCGCAGATTGGTTCTGCGTGCGCGCAGAGGCCGCGGTCGGCGCGGCGAGAAGTTTGTCGTAAATACCTTCGATCTTGCGGCAAACCTGGCGCCAATCGAACTCCGCCAGGACTGTCGCGTTTCCATTTGCCGCCAATTTCTCAGCCAAAGCGCGATCGTTCAGAAGGGTGACAATACCACGGCCGAGGGCCTCGACATCGTGATTCGGCACGACGAAGGCATCATGCATATGTCGGACGCCTTTGGCGCCGCCCGCAAACGAAACGACTGGTTTGCCAGCCAATAGATAGTTCAAAAGTTTGACCGGATGACCAGGGCATTCCGGCCGGGGAACCACGCATACATCTGCGAGGGCGAGGTAGCTGGGCAAATCGTGGAGAGGGTGAGGCGAAATCCAGACGATCGAGTTGGAGATCCCGAGCTCGGCGGCGAGCTGTTTGTGTTGGTTTTCGCACGCTACAGAAACCAGAGGACTAACGATCAAAAGCAACGCGTCCGGCTTTTCGCGTAAAGCGACGGCGAATGCTCGCAACAGATAATCGATCCGCTGATAGGCATCGAGCACGCCAGTATACATAACTATGGGGTGACCGTTCAGGTGGTATTTCTCGCGGAACTTTTCGGGCCGCACGTGATCGAACAAAGCCGGCTCGATTCCCGCGGGGACCATATCCACTTTCCTCGCTGGAATCCCCCGTTTCAGGAACCAATCTTGTAATTCAGGTGACACGGCGGTGATATGATCTGGAAAGATTGGCGTAAACCAGTCCAACCCATGAGCGATGCAGTGGGCCAGCCATGCCGGGCGAATGAAGTTATAACCGGCGAGCTCGTCGCTTAGCAAACTGACCGCGTTGTAGAGCAGCGGGCGGCGCGTAAGCCACTTGGCCAGGATGCCGATCAGCGCGCCTTCGTAGTTATGGGCGTGAATGATATCGACGTTCTCTTTCCGAATGACCCGGCAGAGCAATCGCAGGAGTTGAAAATCAAGAAAAAATTTCTCACGCGATGGACCAACCTTGGGGTTCGTCTCGGCGTGAAAGGGTCCGGTGCGGTGCACTTTGGCCCGGCGCACCCGGATATCCCCCTGACCAAACGGGTAAGTCACGATATGAACGTCGTGACCCATATCCGAGAGCGTGTCGGACATTTCCCGGATACTCGCGGCCGAGCCGTAATTGGCCGGAAAAGGACAGGCCGCCACTACAGCGATCGAGTAACCGCCTTTCCGGCTGCGCTTCGTGGAAGTCAGGTTACTCACGATACACCCGAAGTCGAAGCCGGCGTCGGGATGGCGGGCTTGGAATCTTTTGCCGCCCCAGAACCAACCGGCATGATGGGGTACTTGAGATAGGCGCTGGTCGCCTCCTGCGAAATAACGCGCGCGGGTACGCCAAGAACCGTTGCGCCGCTCGGGATATCGGTAAGCACAACAGAATTAGGGCTCACCACGACATTGTCGCCGATCGTGACCGCTCCGACCACCTTACAACCGGCCCCGAAATAGCAATTGTTTCCAATCGTCGCACGACCGACGCCACGCACGTTCATGATGCTGACTCCCTGATTGAGGGTGCAGCTATGGCCGATCTTTTTCGGCAGGAGGAGAATGCCACAGAAGTTGTGGATAACCAAGCCCGGCCCGATGTCGCTTTCGTGCGAGATGTGAATGCCGGTTATGACCATGCACGCGACATTCATGAAGAGATAAAGCGTGATAATAATCTGGCGGACGACGGGGACTTTGACAGTGTACGCCCAACGACCGAAGCGATAGACGATGACGGCAAAGGTGCCGAACTCGAGAAAAGGTGTGATTCGTTTACGGAAAAAGGTCTGATCTTCCGGGCGGACACCGAAGGCGGTGGTCTTGCGGCGAAGATCGGCACGAATGTTTTCAAACATATGGATATGCTTGCTTCGGTTTATTCGAGATAGCCGAGAGCCTGAAGACGTTCCTCGACTTTCGCAGACTCCTCGTCGGTGTAACCGCTCGGACGATCGGCCCCGGACGTTCCGGAAGCCGCTCCAGCCCGGACCGCGTGCGCCGAAAGAAAATCGGGGTTAAAAAGGCTCGTCAGGACTTTGCCGTCCATATCTTCCGGCACAGGTACGTCGAGTAAATGAAGAAGCGTTGGAGCAATATCGATAAGCCGTGCATTCGCGATGTTCGCCCCCGCCTTCAACTCCGGCGCCCGAGCGACGATGATCCCGTAGAGGCGATGAGTGCCGCCCCATTCCGCTTTCTCCTGCGGGAGATGCTCCCGGATGATCAGGGCCGGTTCGTTAGTATGTTCAGGGAAGCTGGGCTCGGTCGAAAAAAGGCTGTTCTCACTCCACCAATCAAGGATTAGGTCAGCTCCTTCGTCGGCAAATGGTCCCTGAAAAACTTCGTGCCGGCGATAGACTCGATTGATGACCGGCTTGCCGGTGCGCGGGTCCCTCAGGTCGGCGAGTTTCGCGATAATGGCAGTGACTAACGATTCGTACTCAGCCCGGTCAACGATTCCCTGAGGCTTGACGCCTTTCAGGTTGATCCGGATGCTCGGCGGCGAAGCCAGGACTTCGCTACAGTAAGCCTTCGTCCGGGTCCAATCGATGTCTGTGAAGGATGAATAGGCCAGTTCGCTCCTTTCACGGAGCTTGGGAAAGAGTTCCGCGAGTTTCGTTTTCTGGCGCGAAGTGAGCGTGCCACGCAAGGCGGAGAAGCCGGCCCGCAGCATCTTTTGGCCAAGCTTCCGTAAAGGCGAAACGGTGTTCTCCCTGTAATGAAGCAACCCGAGTTGGGCGAGATAGCGATTGAGATAGATGGTTCGGTCAACCGTCGGTCCGCCGCCATGGTCGGAGACGACAAAAACCGCCGTATCGGGCGGAAGCCGATCGATAATCTGGCCCGTAGCGGCGTCGAGTCGCTCATAAACTTTGCCAACGGCGTCGCCGAACTTAGGCGCCCGCGCTGGATCGTGGAGAAAATGCTCCTTGTCCATGTGGTGCCAGAAGTGATGCTGGACGGTGTCGATGGACATGAAAACAAACATCATCACGTCCTGCGGATGGTATTCCAGCAGGTAAAGCGCCGCCTTGGTCCATTGCTGATCCAGTTCCTCCATCTCGACCAGGACTTGGTTCCGTCGCTCGTCGGTGCTCATGGCGCCGAGGAAGCGAAGATCATGCTCGATGCCGCCGACATTCTTTACCAATTCGTCGCGCAGCTCTGGCGGATGAATGAACGGACTGCTCTCTGATGGCGTATCCATCCCCGAGATCTGGAATCCATTCAGCTTTTCCGGGGGATAGGTGAAGGGGATGTTCATCGTGCCGACGCTGTAGCCGGCATTGTTCAGAAGTTTCCAAATCGTCGGTGCACGACGCGAGGTGGCGTTCGCGTACTTCATCGCGTAGCTACCGCGCTCGGCCTTGATAAAATTATAGATGCCGTGTTTGCCCGGATTCTTGCCGGTCATAAATGAAGTCCAGGCTGGCGGAGTAATCGGCGGGAGAACGGACTCGAGCGTCCCCGAGACGCCGGATTTCATCAGCTTCGCCAGATTTGGCATTTTACCTTCCGCCATCAATGGCCGGATAACTGTCCAGGTTGCGGCGTCCAAGCCGATGACGACTACCTTCGGAACCTTCTTCATGTGGCGAGCAGGTTAAACCTCATGCAAGCTTCCGTAAAGTTGTGCAGGCGACCGTATCAAATCAGTTATACACGCGCCACGTCTGCATCCCGGTCGCATCAAATCGAAAATCAATTACACGTGCGTCCATCGCGGTGAGACGCTCTCTGACTATGTGGCGTTTGTTAAACGGGCAGTAAAGCATCATGTGGCCGCCTCCGCCTGCCCCGGTGATCTTGCCGCCGAGGGCGCCAGCCTTGAGGGCTTCTGCGTAAAGCTCGTCAATGTGCGGCGTGGTAATGCCCGGAGCCATCTTTTGCTTCTGCAACCAACCCTCGTGGAGCATGTCTCCGAAACGATCGAGGTCTCCCAGCAGTAACGCCTTTTTCATCTCGATTGCGATTTCTTTCACCTTGTCCATCGCCGCAAGGGGCTCAGCATCCTCTTTTTTCATGCTCTCGATCTGGCTGCCGATAATTGGCTGGGACTCGCGGCTTCCCGTGGAGCAGAGGAGTAAGTTGTATTCAAGTTCGTTGATAACAAAATCACTGAGTCGCAGCGGGGTGACGATCACCTGGTCACCGTGGAACTCCATGAAGTTGAAGCCGCCGCAAGCAGCCGCATACTGGTCCTGCCGGCCCCCTCCGATTCCTACATCATTGCGTTCGATGTCGTAAGCCAATGCGGCTATGCCGCCGGGTGTAATCGGCAGTCCAAGTAGCTCACGAAACAGACCGATCAGCGCCACAGTAAACGTGGAGGAACTGCCGAGGCCAGAGCCCGGCGCGGCGTCGGCATGAACAAAAAGATCGAAACCGTCCGAGCGGAACTTGTCGAGTTCAAAGCGCTTCAGCACTCCCTTGACCAAATCCATTTGGCCATTGAACACGAAGTGTTCCTCCTCGGTGAAGTAAACCACTGTCCCATAATCGAACGAACGGAAGCCGATCGAACGTTCCGACTTGGGCACTAATGTCGCATAGACGTAGCGCGAAATCGTCGCGTTGAGCACACAGCCGCCGCGCGTGTCCGCATAGGGTGAGATATCGGTTCCGCCTCCGCCGAAGCTCAACCGCAGAGGCGCCCGGGCGCGCACCATCCTTATTTGACTGAGAAAACTACGAGGCTGGGGATTAGTCACAGATTGACGAAGGCGAGCGCCTTCCCCTCCATATCTTCCGGAACCGGCAGACCAAGCAACTGCAAAATCATGGGTGCAATATCGATTATACCAAGCCCGTCAATTCGGCGTCCATCGGGCAGGCGACCGTTAGCTGGCCGGAAAAGGAAAATGCCGTTCTCAGCGTGGTTGGCTCCGTCCGGCCCGGTGTCGTTTTCGAAGGTGTGTATTTTTCCGTCGCCGACGCTGCCAACGGAACGCCAGAAAAGAGCGCCGAAATAAACGATCAGATCCGGAGCCACACCACGCACCTCCTTGTACAGTTCCTCCGGCCGGAAAACCTGCGTGTCGATTTCGTTTCCATTTTCATCCGGAATTGCTTTCAATCCGGCAGTTAGTTCATCACGTACTTTTTCGTAATCAGCCGGCGCGATGGTTCCATTTGGCTCGCGGCCCGCGACGTTGAGAAACACACGGGCATAATATCCCCCATCGCCCCATGCTTTCGTCCGGGACCAATCAATTTTGAGTTTAGAGAACGGTGTTGCGCGGGCAGGCTTTTCGGCGAGAGCCAGGTAGTTATTTGCAAGCAGCCATTCGTTAACGCAGATGCCGCCATCCATCCGCTTGGCACCGTGATCAGAGACCGCCAGCACAGCCGTGCCGTCATCGGCAAACGCGAGCAACTCCCCGATTTCACGGTCCACTTCTCTATAGTAGTCACGAATGGCGTTCTCAAATTTGTTGCCAGCCTCGTAGAAGCGATGAGCCGGGTCCATGTCGTCCCAAAACGCATGGTGGATACGGTCTGTGCCCATTTCAACTATCATGAAAAAATCCCAATCTTCCTTCGCCAGCAAATGCCGCGCGAGCTTGAAGCGCTTCCGAGTCATCTCATAAATCTCGGCCAGAATCTTCTCCTTGTTGCCGGATCGAAAATCACGCACATCCAAAATATATTCGCCAACCACTTGCTCGATTTCCTGTTTGAGTTCAGGCGGATGCGTGTACTGGCAAGTCGTGTCCGGAGTTAGAAAGTCGGTTACCATTAAACCATTCAGGGGGCGTGGTGGATAGGTTCCGGGCACGCCTATAACAATCGAGCGTTTTCCACTGCGCGAGAGGATATCCCAGAGCCGGTCCTCTTTGATCGCAAGCGAGTTCGCGATGGAATACCGGTCGTAGGAGTAATCCGCACGGTTGCGGAACCCGTAAACTCCAAGTCGGCCAGGACTCTTGGAGGACATCATCACCGACCACGCCGGCACTGTGATGGGCGGATCGCACGAGCGGAGCAGCCCGTGTAGTCCGCTCCGGCAAATCGACTTCAAGTTTGGTAAATCATCGAGCCAGCGATCGAAGATCAACTCAGGCGCTGCGCAGTCCAGTCCAATGAGCATGACTCGCCTCCGCGTTTTTTCCGGACCGGTGTGTTTCGCGTCGCGTTCAGGCCAGTTCTTCATTAAGTCCAATGAAGCCTTCCCGCGCCGTCTACAGTAAGATTAATAAGTTCGCCACCGTGTGGAGGGATGAGGTGACTGTGGGTTGCTGAAGTGTCCAAATTTGCAAATGGGCTAAAATTTCAGGTAACATTCTTGCAATTTCATCTGCTTGATAAGACTGGCAGAAGATAGCGATTGCTTAGGGCGAATGGAGCAATTCGAGTTCCGTCAAACCCCATCGCAGCAAAACTCCGTGCCTGTGCTGTCGAGCGATGAACATCGTTATATCATCCAGTGTTATATCATGGAACGAGGATCGCGTGTGCATTGGGGGTTGAGGCCGAAGTTAAACGACCACACATTTTTACATTGAAACTGTGATATGCAAATGAATTTACCGCGCGAGTAGCGGCCGCGATTTTTATGACGCTTCCCTTGTGGGAAACATCACTAAAGTCCACATGTAGGCGGTTGGAGATTAGAGCTGAGATGTCAGATATCAAACGACCGAATTGACAATGCCGGTGGAGGCGACAGACGAAGGGTCATCAGAGATTGAAAGCCTGTCCTCGCCGCCTGCGGCCGGTGCGTTGCAGCCTCGCTTCGCTCAGAATTACATTCATGAGATCGTTTAAATCCGTCGCCAGCAGATGAAATACGATTGGAAAGAGGCGGGCGAGGAATGGTCGGAACCGTGGGGCACTTCGCATGCGCAATGGGATGGCACAATTTTTCCGCGCATCCACGATTGCCTGCCAGCCGGCACGATTTTGGAAATTGCGCCGGGTTTCGGACGGTGGACGCATTTTTTAAAGGATTATTGCGATGAGCTGTGGGCGGTTGATAAATCGAGTGAATGCATCGAGGCGTGTCGCCGGCGTTTTGCGTCCACTCCGCACGTGCGCTGTTGTCTAAACGATGGCCGCTCGTTGTCGATGATCCCCGATGACTCAGTCGATTTTGTTTTCAGTTTCGATTCTTTCGTACATACGAACCGCGATGTCGTGGAGGCGTACCTGCGCGAACTCAGAACGAAATTGAAAATCGGCGGCAAAGGTTTCATCCATCATTCCAATTTTGGCGAATACGTTAATTCGCCGCGTGAAAGGCTGCCCGATGCGCTAGCGAAACCGTTGATCAAACTGCAGATTCTGGATTGGGCGCATCATCGAAACTCAAGCATGACCGCTGAGTTGTTTCGCGTTTTGTGCGAGCAGAACCGATTGCATTGCATCACTCAGGAACTCGTGAACTGGCGTGGCAGACGCTTGATAGATTGCTTGTCGCTGTTCGTCAGAAGCGATTCAGCAGAGGAAGATGCTACGAAGATCATCCGAAATCCAAATTTCATGCGCGAGGCCGCGCGAATTCGCCGGGAATCGCGGAGGCAAGGCTGACAAATCCCTCCAACACCAGATGTCTGAGCGAAATCATTTCTGGGCAAGCCGGGTAGTCGTCGCTAGAAATCGGACCGGGGGTCTTGGTGGCGGCTTTCGATTGTCGCTCGGTGAGTAGGGAACAAAATGGCGCTGGAACTGAAAAGCACGTGTGAAAAATGCAGGGCGGCGCTCGCGCCAAGCGGGGTCGCTTACATCTGCAGTTACGAGTGCACGTATTGCGTCGGCTGCGCCAAGCAAATGAAGTTCGTATGCCCAAATTACTAAGGCGAGCTTGTGCGTCGGCCGCGCCGAAAAGAGCCCTCTAGTCCCGGCGACCCCGCCCATGCTTGATTCGATAGGTGAGAAAGCATTCGTCGTCGATCGTGCGCATATCGATCAGCGAACAATGCACGCTGGCAGGCAGAAATTCCTTACTCAGACCTGTCAGCGTTGGAGCTTTGGCGCCGCCGAACAAATATGGCGCAATTGTGAGATTGAGCTGATCGACTAAGCCCTGTTCCAACAAGGAGCGAAAAAGTGTCGGCCCACCTTCGCATGCGATCGTACGGACGTTGTATTGGGTGCGCAAGGTTTCCAACATCGCACCAAGATTAACGTGTTCGGCATCGGTTAAGTGCAGCGTGGCTTTTTCTTGTAACGCGTTCCGGTTTTTCCGCGGC
>JBKOYE010000091.1:0-3966 GCA_046725275.1 Verrucomicrobiota bacterium | reverse complement strand
CCATGGCTTTGACCGGTACCTGGATGATCTGTTCACGAGGAGGCAAAAAGACAGTCGCTTTGAGTTTGATTGCGAATAGAAGGAGCGGAAGCAACGCAACGACAAGGATCAGATTGGACCGACGGCTTGATCCTGAAGAGGGAGGCTTGGCGAACGTTGGCCCAAACCTGGTTGACTCCAGCCACAGTTGTGAGTATTTAGCGAGCAATGGTACTGCGACCAACGCAAAGATCATAATATTGCGCTGCGCTTTCAGTGACGCATAAAGCGTCGCAAAGAAGAGGAGAAGTTCACTTGGCCGGGCTCGCTTAGGAGAAAGCACCAAAGCGGCAATCGTCAGAAATAGCAGCACAACAAAAGGCAGCAATTCACGCTCATGAAAGTTAGGTGACATCCAATCCGCTACCACTTGTTGAAAGACTGGAGAGAAGGCAGTTTGGAGCGGAAAAGTGAACAGCCGCACGCCATATGGATTCAAGAGAGCGGCCAGGAGGCAGCCAATCAAAACAAACATCAACGTTCGCATGCGGGGCCACACTTGATCCAGTTTTTCACCGAGGGTCCAGGCATCCAGGATCATTCCGGCCAGCGTTAAAGCAATTAATGCGAATCCAATCAAATACCCGCCATGGAGGTTCGCCCACAAGAACATGATCGGAATTAGCCACCACACACTTCGATCCTTAGTACGCTCAGCATACCCGCCTAGAATGCTCAGATAGGCACTGGCGCAGAGCAACGTAAAGACCCGTGGTCTTACGCCGACGTTCGGTAGCATGCTCATAACTCCAAGGAATACAGCGGAGCCACCGATTAAAGGGTGACACTTCAGCCGCCGAAACGTTATCCAGAACGTTACAACAACGAGCAGTCCGAACGTTAAAATGAGCAGGTTGAAACCACTCCAAGCGTAAAAAACGTAAAAAACGACGCCCGACAGCCAGCCATGGGCCACCCAGGGTCTACCATAATTCGTAAAGGAAAAGAGTTCAGTTCGCGGAATCAGATGATTGCGAACGATGTACTCGCCTGTCTTGAGGTGAAACCAGAAATCAGCATCGCCGAGGAGTCGGCATGTCAGGATAAACACGAAAACAAAAACATAAATTAAGAATATGCGACAAAGTAGTTTATTCATCCGTTCAGTTTTTTGAACTGTCCCTCTTGAGCGCCTATGTGCTAAAGCGAGACCCGTAGTGGCCCATTGTTATGCTGGTTTTGAACGGGTTGGCTTCCTCAGAAAACTGACACAGATAAAAGAGCCTTAGAAAAACAAGCGGGCTTAAATAACATAGGATGGTGATGCATAGTTTATTCGTGTGTCGGCAACTACAGTCCTGTCAGTGCGCAATCGTTAATCTTCTGGGTGTCAACTAAACAATGTATCGTGATATGAAATGTCCAATGTCTTCCATAACCCCGGAAACTCCCCGATCAGAACTGATGAAGACCACCACCAGAGCTATGAAAAGTAAGACAATTAGAGTGGCGAGAAACTTCCGACTCATAAACGGTAATTTGCAGAAAAACCAGCGTGATGTTGTGCTGAATGGGAATTACGAAACGACGATACTCCACTTTAACAGTGTATTGCTATCTCTGATCAGTTTTTTGCTTAGGCGTTGCAGGCGAATCAGACCCGCGCGGTGATACACCGGTTATCGTGTCTACCCTGTCGCGCTCGACGAACGAGACGAGACCGCTGCGTCTGTACCAAACGCCCTGCGAATCTTCCCAGGCGGCGTCAGCTTCGACTGACGAACCATCTGTCATCCTGATAATTGCACGGTCACCCTCGGTCGATTGTCTACTACCAGTGGCAATTGGCCCACGGTTAAGAGTAGCCGTTGCGGTGGATGCGGATGGTGGTACGGCTGGAGTTTGTGTTGGGTTCGGTGACGCGGTGGCAGCCACATCTTCTGATGAGGGGCTTGGCGCAGGTGCCACAGTTAATGGTGTGGGCGCAACCGCAACTCGGTTGGACCTGGGGTCGGTCATCCCTCGAGATTGAGAAGCACGACTCTGTTTAGTGTCTAAGTCCCTACGGTTACCTGGCATCAAAAACAGAGCATAGAGGAGCACTGAGATCAGGATTCCAATAAATCCTCCGATGGTTCCAGTGACCCATGCAGACGACGATCCTTGCAGCGGAGTTGCATACGTCGTCAATGAGTCGCGAAGCGCGTCAGTCGGGTCTATTAATGCCACCCCATCCAGATCGCAAAACGCGTCGTTGTCTTCAAACGTTTCGTTACACGCAGGGCATTGTTTCATTCTTCCGCTCCTCTACCCGGAATACGTTTACCACTCTATTATCGAAGCAGAGTCAGAATATTCGAAAAGTCGTCGGTCCAAACCACATCTCCCCTCAATCTTCTCCAACGAGTGTCGTTAGTGATGCTTCCAAGTGCAGTATCAGAACGAGCTACAACGACCCATGTCGCAGGAAATCGACCGTCTTTAATGCCCCGTTCGTCATAACGTATATAGGACGATAGCCCAGCGTGGCGCGACAATCCTGCGAGCAAAGGTTCAATGTCGAGATACCGATTGCTGATGTGAAACGCCAGCAAACCGTCTTCAGATAACTTAGAGAAATACAGAGTCATGGCTTCGCTGGTTAACAAGTGCGCAGGCACGGAGTCGGAGCTGAACGCATCCATCACCAGTAGTCCATATTTACCAGGCGCCGCTTCATTCAGCCGTATCCGGGCATCACCTAAAATCACGCTGTAGGAAGCGGCCATGCAGTCACTGAGAAACGTAAAATTCACGGGATCGGAAGCCAACCGAACGATCGCAGGATCGATGTCATAGAAGTCCCAATGCTGTCCCGCCAACGAGTAGGTGCCAACTGTTCCAGCCCCAATTCCAATTGCTGCCACCGGCTTTACTGAGGGCTTGCCGTTATAAACATCGAAGATTTGCCCAAGGGGGCCGTCCTTATGGTAATACGAAGTCGCCAAGCACTTACGCGCTGAGTCGTTGAACTGCACACCATGGATCGTAGTTCCGTGATAAAAACTGCGGAACTCTTCTTTCGGAGTACTGGTAACCCGCCAGACACCAAAGAAATTTCGCTCAACGGCGAGCGTTTGGACCGCAGCGTTCATATATGGGATGGCTCCAGCCATTAGAGCGGCTAGACCAAGAGCAAAGACAACCGGACGCCGCAAAGTAAGCGCATAGCAAATCATCAGCGGAAGAAACAAGACTAACCCGTGTTCTACTCTTCCCGAAAAGTGCATGCGGGGAACAACGTATGAAAGCGCAAAAGTGAGGAGAAACATTACTGTGGGAAACATGACTCTCCACCACGATCTTATTTTGTTCGTCTGGCCACCGGGTCGGATCAAGCATCCCAACACAATGGCGATTGGATATTCCACCGGGCTGGAAAAAACCATTGGAGCCAGCAAAGCGTTGAAACTACCGCCGAGAACTCCACCTACAGCAATCCATAAATAGAATTCAGGAAGTCTGCCGACACCGGGTCGATTAAGGGCTAGTCGCCTATGGCAAACAAAAGCAATTATGAAAAATACAGCCAAATGCATTGCGATAGTTACGATTACGGAAACTGGTGCTGTCAGGATCTGGACCGCGCCCAGACAAACTATCGCCAATGGAAGGAGAAAAGAAGCGAGCGGTAAGCTGAGTATCTGCCTCTTTGAAAATGCCAATACAAAACTGAATAGATAAAGAGCCAATGGAATGATCCAGATGAGCGGAACAGATGCTACGTCCGTCGCGATGAAAGTTGTAACTCCCAACATTAAGCTCGACGGCACGAAAGCGAAGAGTATCCACTGCAATCGCTGACGACTTGTAATCGATTCTGCCCCATCACTCACGCTCTTGGCCGTTTGCACTTTTTGTCGGTTAAGGAATGGCGTGCAACAAATCGTCAGGACCACTAGCGCGGCATACATCAGAGCCCAGAGTCGACTCTGAGTCGGTATTGAC
>JBKOYE010000064.1:0-24470 GCA_046725275.1 Verrucomicrobiota bacterium | reverse complement strand
GTGTACTTCACCTGGATGTGGGTTCTATCTTCCGGATAAATATCCACTGGCCAAATGTCCATGGCACATGGCACCGGGCCGCGGGCCAGTTAAGATCGCAGCTGCACTGACAATTGCTGCTGCCGGCTTCGGTGGCGGTTTCGCTTATAAGAGGTTCAGAAGGTATCTGGATGAAAGAAAGCTGCGTAAGGAACGCGAAGAATCGCGACGGAGGCAAGCGTCCGCTTCGGGCGCACAACAAAAGACCACATCCGTTGTTCGTAAACGGACCGCCACTCAAAAGCGGCCGCGCCCGCGGAAAAAAACCGCAACGAAGTCGAAAGCGAAATCGAGGAAAGGGATTTCCGAGATAGAAGGTAAAGCTGCGAGGGCAGCAGCGAAGGAGTGAGGGCAGCGACTGAGTTTCAAACCGGCTGGATCGGGAATTAGCTAGGAGCGCGTGCGCGGACTCCGCTGGGCTTGTTCTGTATTGCTGGTGACAACCGGCGTGGTGTTCCTTCTGATTCACGCAGGCGGCTGCGCCAGACATCGACTGCCGGGCGGTCTATCGAAGTTGAAGCCATGCCGGTTAGAGGGAATCGGCGAGGAATTGTTCTGCGGCAACCTGACGGTTTTTGAGAACCGGGAAACGCGCACAGGTCGAACGATCGATTTAAACGTCGTCGTGTTGCCCGCGTTCGATCAAAACACCAAAGCAGAGCCGTTATTCGATCTGGCGGGCGGTCCGGGCGCGTCGTCTGCGGACCGAGCAGATTTCTACGCCGGGTCGGGCAAAGATTACCGTCACCGGCACGATGTAGTGTGCGTCGATCAGCGCGGCACCGGGAAATCAAATCGCCTTTCAATTCCGCGGAAGAAAACGCCGAGCTATTACCTGAGCGAGATGTTTCCGGTCGGTTACGTCAAGGAAATGCGTCAAGCGCTTGAGAACCGGGCAGACCTGACTAAATACACAACGTCCATCGCGATGGATGATCTGGACGACGTGCGAGCGTGGCTCGGTTATGACAGGATCAATCTTTTTGGGGCATCGTATGGAACGCAGGCGGCGCTGGTTTACATGCGGCGGCATCCGGAGCACATGCGCAACGCGATCCTCCTGGCCGTCGCGCCGACTGATTTGAAAATGCCGTTACACCATTCCGAGTCCGCGGCGCGCGCAATGGGCCTCCTGTTGGGTGAATGCGAACAGGACGCCGCGTGTCATGCGGCTTTCCCGCAAATTCGCGATGACTGGAAGAACGCGCTGGCGCAGTTGGAAAAACAGCCTGCGCATGCCGAATATTCCCCGCCCAAAAATGCCAAGCCCACGGCAGTTGAAATTCAGCGCGGTGTGTTTGGCGAAAAGATCAGGACCTGGATGTACGACCGCGACAAAGCGGCGCGGATTCCGTTGATTGTCCACCGTGCGGCAAATGGCGATTACGGGCCGTTTCTCCGGCAAGCAATCGCGCCGTCGATTCCTGATTTCGTGGCGGACGGAGCTTATTTGTCGGTCACGTGCGCGGAAGATGTCCCATTCATTAATCAGGAGGAAGCGGCGAAGCTGACTGCGGGTAATCCGTTCGGAGACTATCGCGTGTTCCAGCAAAGGCGCGCTTGCGGGATGTGGCCGCGCGGTGAGATTCCAGCCGATTTTCTCGAGCCGGTCTCTTCAAACGCGCCGGTGCTGATTTTTTCCGGCAACATGGACCCCGTCACGCCGCCGAAGTATGGCGAAGAAGTCGCCAGCCATTTACCGAACAGCAGACATGTCGTTATTCCACAGGCCGGCCACGGTGTTGATGGCCTGAAGGATCCAGATTGTCTCGATCGGATCGCAATCGAATTTCTGGACAAAGGCGACGCAAAAAATCTTGATGTGAGCTGCGTTGAGCGAATGACGGCCCCACCGTTTGTGACGAAGTAGCCCCTCCCAACGCGAAGCGAACCGGAGAGCAAGCAACGTTGGCTTAACGAATCATTCAGCGGAATCCTCAAATCCGTTCGGCAAACATCGGTGCGAAGCCTGACAATGCCTTGGACGCGACGCATACTACGTCGAAATGCTTGATCCTTCGGCCGACGAAATCCGCGATTGGGGAAATTCCGTCACTCAATTCATGATCGATTACCTCGGCGGTCTCCGTGATCGGCCGGTATATCGTCATACTTCTTCACGCGAAATTCGCGACGGGCTCGACCCCGCGCTTCCGATCAAAGGGACCGATTTTGATTCCCTGCTAAAAGTTTTTGCCGAAACGATCGTTCCGTTTAGCCGGCAGAACGCGCATCCGCGAATGTTTGGATATGTGCAATCGCCTGGGATTCCCATCGCGGCGTTCGCCGATCTGCTCGCTTCGACGTTAAATGCCAATCTCACGATCTGGCGTTCGGCGCCTGCGCCGGTGGAACTCGAGCGCCTGACGATTGATTGGATCCGGCAAATTCTGGGATTCGATGCTGGTGCCGGCGGCCTTTTTGTCAGCGGCGGATCGATGGCGAATCTCGCTGCGCTCGCTGCAGCGCGGAAGGCGAAAGATTACTCGTCCGGTCGCTTGCGCATCTATGCGTCGAGCGCGACGCATTTTTCCATCGTCAAGGCAGCAGCGCTTTTAGGGATCGGACAGGAGAATCTGCGCCATGTCGCGGTTGATGAGTGCTTCAGGATCCGGGTGGACGATCTTGTCGCAAAAATCACTGCTGACCTTGAGGAGGGCTACATTCCATTCTGTGTTGTCGGGAATGCCGGAACCGTGGACACCGGCGCTGTGGACCCGTTAGCGGAGATTCGAGAGGTTGCGAACCGGTTCCAACTATGGATGCATGTCGATGGAAGTTATGGCGCCTTCGCTGTGCTCGCGGAATCGGCGAGAAAATTGTTCGCCGGGATGGGGCAGGCGGATTCGATAGCACTCGATCCGCACAAATGGCTTTATCTGCCGGTGGACGCTGGGTGCGTGATTTACCGCGACCCAGAGATTGCCCGGGCCGCTTTTGCGCATGAGGCTGAATACACTCGCATGTTTGGTGAGGAGGCAGACGAAGCATTTGTATGTTGGGACTACGGGCCGGAACTGTCGCGACGTTTCCGGGCGCTTAAAGTGTGGATGTTGTTAAAAGCGGTCGGACTGGATCGATTGAGTGAGGCGATTGAGAGCAATCTTGCGTGCGCGCGCCACCTCGAGTCGATGGTGCAAGCAAGCGATGACTTCGAGATGGCGGCGCCGGTCGAGCTGTCGATCTTTTGCTTTCGTCATGTGCCGGCGCAGCTCAGGAACGAATCGCCACAAGCAATCGATGCTTTCAACGAACGCTTGCTAGTTGCGCTGCAAAGAGATGGCAGTTCGTATCTCTCCAATGCCACGCTCGGCGGTCGATTCGCCTTGCGCGGTTGTGTGTTGAACTATCGTACCACTTTGCGCGATATGGAGATGCTGCTCGACGATTTGCGACGCGTAGCAAAATCGCTACTCAGCCATGCCTAGCCTTCAATTAAGAACGATGGATTATCAGAACGGATGAAGGAAAATCTTCTTGTATGGCTAAGGCGTCAGCAGACGAACCACTAGATAATCCCGGAGTTATCGCCTTTCCGCCATTGATTTGGCTGGTGAATGCCATCATCAGCGTTCTGGTGCATCTATTCATACGGTTGCCGATCATGAGATATGGCATGTCTCTCGTCTGCGGGATTGTCTTCATCATTTTGGCGCCGACGCTGGCGCTGTCGGCCTTTAGAACAATGAAAGGGGCCGGAACAAACGTTCTCCCGTCTAAACCTGCGCTCACAATCGTGCGCAGCGGGCCGTTTCGGTTCACCCGTAACCCGTTGTATCTGTCTTTTTGTTTACTGCAGGTCGCACTCGGCTTTTTTCTTAACAATTGGATCACGTTGCTCTTTGTCGTGCCGCTCGCTTTGATGTTTCATTACGGCGTCGTGCTTCGCGAGGAGAGATATCTCACCGCGAAATTCGGCGAGCCTTATCTGCAATATAAACGCGAAGTGCGTCGGTGGATCTGATGGCGTCTGAGTCCTGCGTGGGGAGGGTCGGTTGCGCGGTGGCAACCGAGCGACGTAAGATGCGGAACTGAAGCTGCCACCGATCGAAAGTGCAGCCCGTGAAATGCCGGTTACGAAAGTGACAACGACACGGTGCTAATCTCTCCGGCTTTGAGCATAACGATTTCTTCGCGTCGAACCGTTTTCTTCGATTCGCGTAGCATTGCTTCAACTACAAGCTGCGTTTGTCCTGGCGTTAAACTAAACGTCTTCTCGGGGCTCGTTACCGATTCCGCTTCACCACCGTTCACGGAAATCCTCCAGGCACCATCCAATTTATCAATGTTTGTGATAACCACTTTCAACCCACTCTGCTCGATTTTCCGCGGAGCAGCCTTGGCATACTCCTCGACCTGCAGAAGAGCACTTTGAAACTCCGCCTTCCAAGCCTCGGTTTCAGTGCGGACAATCTCATTAACGCGCACAATAAATCCGTACAACAGCGTTACCGCATGTTTCGTTTGATCGACATTCGGCTCTTGCTCTCCCCAGGCCGCAGTTTCAAGGCGCCATGCGTTTTCGAATTCGTCACGAAGATCGTTTAGGGCCAGACCCGCGGTCATGTATCGGACCCAACCTGTTGACGCGCCAAAAAACCGGTCCAAAAGAAGTAACGCCGCAGCTACTAGCGCACAAATAGTGGCTATCCCCGGTCGAAACCAAAAGTGGTTCTGTGATCGATACATTTCAGCGATCGTAGGCTGCGCTGCCGCCAAGGTGGCGAGAACCATAGCGCAGACTCGTGCAGAACGGCCGAAAATCCTCCGTCCCTTTTTTCCTCTCATGTACCATCCGGCTGTCATATCGATCTTATCTGCCACGACATCGCGAAGTTTTTTGAGCGAACCCGACCTCAGGCCATCTGCCCAGCTAAACTCGGCTGCCTCCGCCGGTCGGAGATCTCGTGGAACGCCAATCTCATTTTGTGCAGAAGACTTGGCGTCAGCCATACTCGAAGGGTAATCAATTCTAGAGGCCGAAGCCAAGTTGTTTCTGGCTAGCGCGCAAGCTATCAAAAGCACCGAGTAATCCTTTCCGACGCGGTAATTCATCCCTCTTTTGCAGCGATGATTTCTCGGCCGTCACCACGTCGTGACAGCTGATGATGTCATCGACGTTCACGTCGTGAGCTTATCAAAGCTGCATCGGTTGCGACAATTAAACAGCCAAGCTTCGCCGGTTACCCGCCAGCCGCGCACTTCAGCGCGACCGAGAAAGGGACCGAATCAGGCCGCGTATTTTGATTTCAGATGGTCGATGTACGCGCTGTAGCTATCCGCGAGCAGTGCGCTTTCGATGAAGAGAATGTTCTCGGCGTTAAATTGTGCGCTCCGCGAAAAATTATAAGAACCGGTGATCACGATGTTGTCGATCACGAGAACTTTGTTGTGCATGAAATTGTGGCGGCCGGTCGGCGTATAGGGCGTTGAATCTTTTCCAACGAGACCGGCGCGCGCAATGATCTCTTTCAGTGCGCCGATTTTCCATCGGTTTTGCGGCACTTCCTGCCACTGCACGTACACCTGCTCCATTTGCGTGCGATCGTAGATTCCATCCACGGGCACGCGCCCGTGACGCAGCAAATTGCCGAGCTCGCCGATCAGCGTGCCGGAATTTATCAGCAAGCTGCAGATGCGAACCCGGCGCTGCGCTGTTCGCACGCGTCGTGCGATCTGCGTATCGATTTCCAAACCGCAGCCCGGCGAAAACATTACACGCGCGTTGGCTGATTGATTGGAAAACGTGAGCGGCACTGGCTCGGTATGAATGTCGCCGGTGTGCTCGAAGTTTTGCTTTTCCCAGAGCTGCTCGAAATTTTGCGCATAGTAACTGGATAAAGCAGGCGAGTCGATCTCGACGATGTTGTTTTCCATTAAAGTGAAGGCGTCGTCCGTCATATTGGCCGAGCCAGTCCAGATGGCTTGTCCATCGCGCACGACGAATTTGCTGTGCATCAGTTTCATTCCGGCAATGCGGCGCCACGGGTAGCCTAACGATTGGACAAAGGCGCCCGTGCCCGCAGGCGCGGGATCCTGACCGGCGGCAAGATTTGGCTGGGGCGGTTTGTCAGCGTCGTAGCAAAAGCGAATTTCCACACCTGCCTCAGCCCGGTCGCGCAATGCCGCTGCTAATTGGGTGTGCAGCGGATCACTAAAGCGCATGTCGTAAATGGCAAAAGCCAGCGACTGCTTCGCCGCACGTATGAACGTGGTCAGTCGCGCCATGACCTCCGCCGCCGATTGTTCCCCTTCAGCGAGAAAGAACACCGAAAGATTATCCATTCTCGAATTACTCATTGTCAGGCCCGCGTGCGCATTAGTTGAACCGTCGTCGCTCGTGGCGCGTGAATCGCAGGCGCACTCCAATGGAGTACACGAGATAATAGCCTATCAGTCCGGCAGCGACTGCGAGGGAGAGCTGCGTTCCGGAAGCCGTGATCAGCCAATGTTGATTGCCGGGAGCGGTGCTGCCGGAATGCGTGGCGCGCCACCAGCCGTAGATAAAACGTGCTGCGATTGCCAGCGTGACGATAACTGCAAGCCAGCGGTTCGGAGTGTAGAAAAGTCCTTCGGGTCGGCTTTCCCAATGGGTCAGCGCTAACCCGAGCAAGCCGAGAATCCCTCCAAGCGCCATGCCAATCAGGGCAAACCGAACGGCCGACTCTACCCAAAAGGAGAGCAGGAAGGTAAAGGAGAGAAAGAAAACGGCCGAGAAACTGGTCAGCCACACATTTAGGCTGGCGACCCAGCGCCGTGCTTGACGTCGAGCAGTGCCTGCGCGGTAGCGCAAAGCAAGGGAAAGCAAAACCACGCCGGCCAACGCGAGGAGAACAAAAAACAGCAGCGCAAAAAGGATGATCGGCACGGGCGGAAAGGAAGAAGTAGGAAGTAAGAAGTACCGGATTGCGGGAAGATCTCAACGCCTTCGGAGAAGTCGTTCCACCCTTGTGCTGGGTTACTGCGTTCCTGCTTTGAAAGCCTGGCCGTTGCTGCGCATCCGTTGCAGCCTCATTAGTTGTTCTTCATTTCTTGGCTTCGTGGATTCCAGATTTAATTCATCCCTGGGTTCCTGATTCATTCTCTCCAGAGCAGGCGGCGACCGGCGTTCGATACAAACAGCAGCACCTTATGCTGGTCATGCCGTGGCCCCTGTTTCATTTATGCTTGCTGATGCCGAACAGGAAATTGTAGCTAGATGCATGAGCACTGAGCAAAAAACTACTGCAATCCAGGCCGTCCTTACGAATCATCAAGATAATGTCGCCGCCGTTAAAGCCGCCAACGTCAGCGCGGGTTTGGAAGCTATTGTTATCGAAGCGATGAACACCGCACTGAAAGACGATCTGGCGGTAATTTTCGCGTTCAAACCAGCATCGCGGAGAAGCGCTTAGCCATTTCATGTGGCATTTACGGCCCGATTGTTTGACGGAGCACACCCGCAGCGACATCAGAAACATTGAGTGATTCTTCCCCCACACCATAATTCATTCCCTTCTGCAACGACGCCTTCTCCGTTATCACCACGTCGTGGTTCTCAATTTGAAACTCAGTCGCTGCCCTCGCTCCTTCGCTGCTACCCTTGCAGCTTTACCTTCTATCTCGGAAATCCCTTTCCTCGATTGAAACTCAGTCGCTGCCCTCGCTCCTTCACTGCTACCCTTGCAGCTTTACCTTCTATCTCGGAAATCCCTTTCCTCGATTGAAACTCGTTCGTTGCCGAGTTGACTCATGTGCTCTCGCCCATTTCGACCTCGCGGTTTGCCCATCTATGTCGCTCGCGTCCCCGCGGCTCCATTCGCTCGCCGCTACCCTCGGAGCGTGGAATTCGAAGGTCCGCCGCAAAAACAGCCGTGGGGCACTTACGCCATGTTCAAGGACAGCGAAGGAATCGGTTCGTTCTTTCGTCTGACTGAAAACACATGTCGCATCTGGCACAGCGGAGCGGCGGAGACGCCAGCGACACAGACGGGAAGCCCAAAGGGCGAGCCTCGCGGGCGAGAGTGAGTCAAACGCCTCATCAATTTCGGCGGTCAGAGACTGCCGCTACCAAAGATCTGCGGCAGACATAGCCGCCTCTACAACCCGCTATTTCTTGCCGGAGCGGGTGTAGGCGATTTCCATGGTTTTCTTTTCCTGGCCGCCACGGTTTTCGTACCACTCGAGCATCATGTGATCTTTGTCTGTCATCTTCAGCACTTCGCGAACTGGCGTTTTCATGCCGGGCATCATTTCCATTTCCATGTTGAACGTGAATGTCTTTGTCGCAGGGTCGTAGGTGCCTTCGGAGAACTGGATTCCGGTGCCCATGTTGTCGATCCAGGAGCCGACGAATTTTTTCTTTATATTGTCGTAGCCCTCAACCGCCATGCCTTTGAATTGCATATCCTTCATCTTGCCGTCCTCACCGGGCATTTGCATTTTGCCGGTGACATCCATCACGAAGTAGCGGCCGCCCATGACGCTTTTGCGAGTGGCGGTTCCTTTGGATTGCTGCGGCGGTGCGTTGGGATCGGGGTTCATCCACATCTTGATGGTGTAATTCCAGTTGCCGTTCATGTCCGCGAGCAGCTTATGGTTCTCATTGAGCTTCGACATTTCCATCATCTGCTTCATCATCTCCTCAGGGTTCGGCTGACCGCCTGGAGCACTCACGGCGGCGGCCGGCGAAGTCGCGGCAGCCGGTGATGTGGCGGGGCTTTGCGCAAATGAGGAAGTCGCGAGGAAGCTCGCGAACAGAATTGTGATTAATAACGTGAAGGTTTTCATGACGGGCATTCTGCCAGTGATCACTGATAAGTGACAAGTGAGAAAGGTGAAACAAATTAGAAATTCAAGAGCAGGACACACCGAAAATGAAATCAGAAAATCCTACAATTGAAATTTGTCCCGGGATCACGCGGCGGACGGTCGCACACGGCAAGACGATGTATCAGATGCTCGCCACACTCGCGGCGGGAAGTCGAATGCCGACGCACTCGCATTCGCAGGAGCAGATCGTTCACATTCTCGAAGGCAAAATGCGGCTCATCGTTGACGGCGTTCCGCACGAGCTTTCAACCGGCGACTCTTTCTATCTCGCGAGCAATGTTCCCCATGGCGTGGAAACGCTCTCGGCGACGCGCGTGCTCGATACGTTCAGTCCGCCGCGAGCCGATTATCTGTCGATAGACGAAAAAGTTCTCCATGGCGCATTGTAGCGGTTTCGGACAGCAACAAAGCATCAGATCAAAAACCCGCAGTTTATCCTTTTGGCTCGGCTGCGATTCGCAGCACAACTTTTCCACGCGTGTGATGAGTCGCGGCTTGTTGCTGCGCCTTCACCGCATCAGTCAGCGGAAGAACTTCTGTCAGGATTGGTTTGATTTTCCCTGCATCAATTAGTTGCGCGATCTCGGTGAGATCGTCAGCATCGGGATGAACAGAAATAGCCGCGCCGCGGATCCCATGTTTTTGAAGCTCGGCTGGATCGGGTCGCGCGACCAGTGACATTACGATGCCACCTTTCTTCAGCACGCCATACGACCGCGCGAGTGTTTTTTTGCCTACTGGATCGAGCACGGCGTCCAAATCTTTGGCGACATCTTCAAATTTCGTTTTGGTGTAATCCACTGTCACGTCCGCGCCGAGCTGCTTTAGAAGATCCTGGTTTGCGGTCGAGGCGGTCGCGATGACGCGCGCTCCGCGCGCTTTGGCGATTTGGATTGCGAAACTACCTACGCCGCCAGAACCACCGTGGACGAGAATTGTCTGGCCTGGCTGAAGTTTCGCGACATCGACAAGCGCCTGCCACGCCGTCAATGCGCCCATTGGAACAGCGGCGGCTTCGACGAAATTCAGCGACTTGGGTTTCCCAGCCACCTCCCATTCTTTAACTGTGGCGTAATCGGCCCAGCCGCCACCGAAAGTCGGATAACCGTAAACTGCATCGCCTGTTTTCAGCTTTACGACGTTCGCGCCCGTTTTTTCAACAACACCTGCGATATCGTAGCCCGGGATCAGCGGCAGATGCGTGCCGAATTCCTTGGCGTATTTCCCGCTGAGCGTCAGGGGATCGGCTGGATTGACGCTGCTGGCGATTACGCGCACGAGCGCTTCATCGTCTTTTGGCTCTGGTCGCTGCACTTGCTCAAGCTTCAGCACGTTGGGCGAGCCATACTTGTGCGCGACGACCGCTCTCATCATCGCCTTTTCGTCGGCGGCAGTTGCACAGACGACCAGAACTGCGAGAGCCGATAAGCTCAAAAACGAGAGATTTAATCTAGCGAAATGCATGACGTGATGTTCGCGCGCAACTGCACACAGCGCGAAT
Organism: Verrucomicrobiota bacterium; assembly: GCA_046725275.1. GTDB lineage: Bacteria > Verrucomicrobiota > Verrucomicrobiia > Chthoniobacterales > UBA10450 > Udaeobacter. Next base: position 14,119 of record JBKOYE010000064.1, on the reverse strand, counting down.
CTGAAGTTCAACGAGAGTCCGCTAAAATGCGCTGAGGCCAGCGCACGCTACAGGGTGACGATCATCCTAGATAAATCGAATCTGCCCGTTGGGATGATCGCGACGGCCGCCGAGCAGGGATTCAGAAGAATTACGCATGAGATCTATTTCCGAACATCTATGAAGATTTCCCAACGCTTGACACTCTCCAGTTTTAGAATGCCGCGCTCGAACCAGGGATCGTTCTTCAGTTTCTCTCTCACCTCGTTTTGATCCTGGGCTTTGACGATCAAAAGCGCGCCTTGCGGCAGCCCGCCTTCATCTAGCAAGGGGCCGCCCATCAAAATAAAATCGTCAGCAACAAGCTGATCGACAAACGCTGCATGTTCGTCCCAAAAGGGTTGCTGACGCGTACCCTTCGACGGATCGCGATTCGGGCCAACAGACGAAATTGTTACGAAGGTGTTTTTCATCTCAGACAAATTGAACCGCGAACGTTGGATACTCAAATATGTCTCGTGCTTTCAATTGAACCCTGCTGGCACGGGGTGCACAATAACTACAATGGCCGTCAAATCCGCTGTCGCAGCCCAGAATTCCAGTGGAAGAAAGCTAATCATCGGCCTCGCTGTGCTGATGAGCGTTTGTGTCGTGTCGTTGATCATTGCCGGCGCGACGAGCTTGATCTCCCTGGCGGACCGGATTCATCCACTCGCAGGCACGATCGCGTTCTGGGGCATCTGTCTGGCCGCGGGATTTTTTGCGCTCTATTGCGTCATCGCTTACGCACGGTTGCCGGCAGCACTCATACCTCCCGAGGAGACCTCTGGGCCAAAGCACGAGGCGTATTTGCAAACGCTGCGCTCGCGGCTGGCGGTCAATCCGCGTACTCGCGAGTTGCCACTGGCAACAACGGCTGAGGTTGAAGCCGCCATCGCGCATCTGTCCAATGAAGCGGACCTAGTTGTGCGCAAAACGGCGAGTACAGTTTTTCTCAGCACCGCGTTAATGCAAAATGGCCGCCTCGATGGGCTCATCATGTTGTTCACACAGATTCAAATGGTCGGGCGCATTGCTCGCATTTACGTGCAGCGGCCTTCGCCCCGCGAACTGGTACCGTTGTATGCGAATGTTGGCGCCACAGCTTTCGTCGCCAGCGGACTCGAATCGCTGGACCTCGGCGAAATGGTCGCGCCTCTTGCGGTGTCGGTGGTGCCGGCGCTGAAAAGCGGAATTCCAGGTTTGAGCGGCGTCTCGGCGCTTTTGGTGAAATGCGTTTCAAACGGCGCCGCGAACGCGTTCCTCACATTGCGCGTGGGCGAAGTCGCGCGGCGCTACTGCGAATTGACCTCACGCCATTCACCGGAAGCTATCCGAAGATCTGCTACGGCGGCGGCTGTCCAGCATCTCGGGCGAATCGTTCGCGAAAACGGCGCGCTTGTTGTGCGGAAGATTTGGGCGAGCACTGGACGCGCGCTAATCGACAGTGGCGTGTCGAAAGCCGAAGATATCGCAGGCGCGACACGTGATCTTTTTGGCAGAATATCACCCTGGCGACTAAAGGAAGAAGAAGATCCGGCCGTTCGTCCGTGATTCGTCGTACCGCGATGATGTTGTGTTTTCTCGATTAGGTGTGCTTTTGATCGCCGTCATTTGCCTCGGGACGACGCGGGCGCGCGCAGAATCGAATCTCGGATCTTCGACCATGGTGGACGTTGCTGATGGCGTTTCTTTACGGGTGATCGAGGCCGCCAAGCCTGATGCCCAATCCGCCCTCGTTTTCATTCCCGGCTGGGAGCACGGGCGCAGATATTTGGAAGCATCAAATCGATACCTTCGCGAAAACCTATCGAGTTATTGCATTCGATCCGCGTTCGGAGGGCGAATCAACAAAGACGACGAGCGGTAACACGCCGGAAGCGCGCGCGCAGGATTTGCATGCGTTGCTGGAGCGGCTGGGCGTGCGGCGACCTGTTCTCATCGGATGGTCGCAAGGTGTTCAAGATATCGCCGCTTATGTTGAGCGGTACGGCTCTAAACAGCTCTCGGGAATTGTGCTGGTGGACGCGGCCATTTCCGATGGTGCCGACGGCATGGCCGCGCGTCCCCAAGAAACGACAGCGCAATTCAAAATGTTCGGCGTCTATCAAGCGCATCAGCGGGAATATTTGGGTGGCATGATGCGGGCAATCATCAGCAAACCACAGACCGCCGGCGCCATCGATCAGCTGGTTAGCACCGGAATGAAAACTCCGCCCGACATTGGTGTCGCCATGCTCATTGCCGACATGTTCGGTGTGAATCGAACAACGGCGGTAAAGACGATTGATTGCGCAACCCTGATCATCGCTTCGGCGAAATCGGATGAGTTGGCTCGCCAGCAGGCGGCCGCCAGCCAGATTCCGCATGTGCAGTTTGAAAAAGTCGAAGATGCAGCGCATGCAGTGTTCGTCGATCAACCGGATCGCTTCGATGAGTTATTGAAGAATTTTCTAGCGAAGCTGCCGGCAAATAGTGCACGCGATTAGACGGCGCGCCTAGCAGTCGCGCGCTACCTGTCGGCTACGAGTCCCTGGCATTTTTTTAAGTCTAGTTTGCCAGAAGCAAGGACCGGGATTGCTTCAACGCGCTGAACGTGCTTCGGAATCCACAAGTTTGGCACACCCGCTTGGTGAAGCTTGTTGCGCAGCTCGGCAATATCGATGTCCACAGCGCTGAGCAGCACGAGCGCTTCGCCCTTGGCCTCGTCCTGCACGCCCATCACGGCAAGCAGGCGTTCATCTCTTCCAGACAAGCCAAGAAGATCGACAACTTTACTCTCGATCGCTTCGTGCGGCACCATTTCTCCGCCAATTTTCGAAAACCGCGAGAGCCGGCCTTCTATGTAAAGAAAGCCGTCTTCGTCGAACCGGCCGATATCGCCCGTCTTCAACCAACCGTCGCGCAGAACTGCTGCGGTTCGTTCTGGGTCGTGCAGATAGCCTTCGAAAATATTGACCCCGCGCAGCCAAAGCATCCCAGTATCGAACAGCGAAAGCTTGCGGTCGGTTTCCGGTTCACGGATTTCGGCGGCGATACCCGGCGCGAGTCTGCCAACTGATCCCAAACGACTCGAGGGCTGCACGTGTTCGCCGGGCTTTGTCGGCTCGGGATCGGGCAAATTGACGCTGACCACCGGCGCAGTCTCAGTAAGCCCGTAGCCTTCGAAAACTTTTTTGCGGAAGCGTTCCTCAAAGTGGCTTGCAAGTTCGAGTGGCAATTTTTCCGCGCCGGTGATGATCAGGCGCAAACTGCGGAGCTGCTCCGGATCGGCTTTTCGCAAATACAGGCGCAGAAAGGTGGGCGTCAGCAGCAGGAACGTCAGCTTGTATCGATCGATCAGTGCCGCGCATTTCGCCGGGTCCAATGGATTCGGATACGTTACGATGCGCACACCTTCGATCAGCGGATACCAAAGGGTCACGGTCGATCCAAACGTGTGAAAAAACGGCAGTGCCGCGAGAATGGCGTCGGTTTTTTGTGCGTCCAACAATTGCCGGAATTGCGAGACATTTCCCACGACGTTGCGGTGGCTCATCACTGCTCCCTTCGGTTCCCCAGTGGTTCCGCTGGTAAAAAGCAAAACTGCTTCGGTGTGCCCGCCTTTCCTGGGAATTTTCAGAAGCCGCAAGAGGAAACGCGCCGGAAACATTATCGCCATGATCCACCAAAGAAGAATTTGGCGTTTCATGTGCGGCATTAGTTCGTCCAACTTCAAAACGCGCTCCGGCCACGGAAAATCTTTCACGCGCTCCATGAACGGTGTCGCCGTGATCGCAACCCGTAGGTTGGCACGTCTGCAGCAGGCTTCATTCGCCGCGCGTCCCATGGTGAAATTAAGGTCCACAGGGGTTTTGTTCGCCAGCATCACAGCCAGATTGGCTACCATCGATCCTTTGCTGGCGGGCAAAACGATCGCGATTCGTTCGTCGGGAAATTCCTTGCTTAAATAGCGACTCAAGGCCGCCGCCGCGCCGAGCAATTTTGTCCGGCTCAGGCTGCTGTGATCGATTCCATCGATTACTGCTGTGGCGAATGGCCTGCGCTTCAGACCGCGGACGCACTCTTCGGCAAGATGTCGATCCAATGACGGCCGGCGGCTGAAACAGAATTCGCCCAGCTTGAGCAACTCCTCGCGCACGGTGGCGATATCCGCCGCCCTTGGCTCGAGTGGTTTGCCAAACGCGACGGTGACTAGATACGGGATTCGCTTCGGAAATTTCGTGAAAAATTTTCCGCCTTGGAATGAAAAGATTGATCCCCAGAGTTGATCGAGCCAAACCGGGACAACTTGTGCTTTTGCGTGCCGCGCAATGACCTCATAACCGCGCTGCAAGCGTAACAGTGTTCCCCTGCGTTCTAATGCACCCTCCGGGAACACACACACGATTTCGCCTTCCGAGATTTTTTCCGCGGCGGCGCGAACTGCAGCATGCGAATGGCGGTTGCTAATAGGGATACAGCCGAGCGTTCGCAGAATCGGATGCAAAATTGGATTGTGATAATATGCCTGGTCGATGACGTAACGGATCGGCCGGGGACAGGCGAACTGCAGAACCAAAGCGTCCACCCAACTGATGTGGTTCGGCACGAGAAGAAAGCCGCCAGCCGGCAGATTCTCCAGGCCGAGCGCCGTTACACGGTAAAAGCAGCGAACCAGTGGCCGGCCTATGAAATAGAGCGCGCGTTCGGCAGTGGATTGGGGCTGCATCCTTTATGATTTACAATCGGTGCGCGGCAAACTGCAATCGGCAATTGTTGATGCAACCTTCGGCGCAAAAACCGATGAGCGGCGCGCGCAGCGCGCTCCTTCTTCTGCTGAGCATTAATCTCTTCAATTACATCGACCGGCAAATTCTAGCCGCGCTCGAGCCTGATATTCGCGCAAGCTTTTTCACGCCTGGCGATGTAAACGCGATGTGGAAGACGGGTTTGTTGGGAGACGCATTTTTCGTAACTTACATGGTTAGCGCACCGGTGCTCGGTTTGCTCGCCGATCGGCTCTCGCGTTGGATCATTGTCGGCTCTGCTGTGATTTTGTGGAGTTTAGCAAGTGGCGGCTCCGGCCTGGCTGCGACATTCGCCATTCTATTTGCGACTCGGATTTGCGTCGGGATCGGTGAAGGCGGCTACGGACCGGCTGCACCGACCATCTTAGCTGATCTCTTCCCGGTCGAGACACGCGGCCGGATCATGGCGGTTTTTTACGCGGCGATTCCCGTTGGGAGCGCGCTCGGCTACGTAATCGGTGGTGTAGTCGGTGCTCACCTGGGCTGGCGCTGGGCATTTTATCTCGTTACCCCGCCGGGTTTGTTGCTTGGCCTTTTGTGTTTCTTGCAACGCGATCCGCGAGTCGGTGCAGATCATCTGGTGCAGCAAATGCCAAGGCGCAGCCTCCGAGATTACGTGACACTCTTCCGCACTCGCTCGTATCTCATCAACTGCGTCGCCCAAACATTGATGACGTTTGTAACAGGCGGTCTGGGGTTTTGGGCATCAGCTTATTTGCGTTATCGGCATCAAAGTCCCGATGTTGGCATGACGATCTTTGGCCTGATTACTGTCGTAGCCGGCTTGGTGTCGACGCTGCTGGGTGGTGTGATCGCCGACAGATTGCGCTCGCGTTTCGCTGGTTCCTACTTCTGGGTTTCAGGAATCGGGATGCTGATCGCGTGTCCGTTTTTTATTGCAACGCTTTACACTCCCTTTCCCGCAGCATGGATCCCAATGTTCTTCGCGATCTTCTTCTTGTTTGTGAACACAGGTCCCTCAAACACGGCTCTGGCGAACGTTTCGCTGCCCGCCGTGCGCGCGACAGCGTTTGCTGCAAACATCTTCGTCATTCATGCGTTTGGCGATGTGCAGGCGTTTTGGCTGCTTGGTTACATTGGCGGACGTACCAGTATGCATGTGGCATTTCTGTTCGTGTCGGGAATCATTTTCCTTTCCGGCCTGGTTTGGCTCATCGGGGTGAAATATCTTCCCAAAGATACAGCGGCAGTAGAAACCGCTGCGACCACTTGAACGCGGCCGGAATAGTATGTGTACAAGTGATCCCATCATGTCATTCTGAGCGGAGCGAAGAATCTCTGAAATTTTCTGGACAGATAGCCTTGGGAAATAAATCAGTGATGTTTCGCTTCGCTCAACATGACAGCGCCTTAGTGAAGTGCGTTCTATGCGAATCAGCCGCAGTCTAATGATCTGTTTGTTCGTGCTCCAGGGCGTCGGCGCGTATGCAGAGGGCGTTCCGGACGATTGCACGCAACTCATGCTCGGAATCGCGCCGACTTGGAATTCGACGCGCGGCGATTTGCGGTTGTTCGAGCGTCCGCACGGCGGCGACTGGAGGGTTGTGGCCGGGCCGTTTCCTGTGTTGTTCGGCAAGAACGGTCTGGCGTGGGGGACAGGACTCGCAGGGCAAAACGAGTCAGGCCTTCGCAAAAAAGAGCGAGACGGCCGCGCGCCAGCGGGGATTTTCGAGATCGGCCAGGTCTTTGGATACGACGCACGCGTCCCGCCCGGCGCGGATTATCCGTATCATCAAGTCACTGAGGCCGATATTTGGAGCGATGATCCGCGTTCGCCGAATTACAACCGGCACGTCGTGATTGATCCGAAGAATCCGCCGGACAATTACACTCACGAAAAAATGCGCTCGGGCGACTTTGCCTACCACTGGCTCATTGAGATTCGGCATAATTCCGATCCGCCTGTGCCCGGAGCGGGAAGCGCCATCTTTTTTCACGTCCGGCGCGGAGTGAATAGACCCACGACAGGCTGCACCACGATGGCGCAGGATAACCTCGTGAAAGTGATCACCTGGTTGCGAGTGAAACGACGTCCTTGCTACGCACTGTTGCCAGCCACGGAGTATGACAAGAAATGGCGCACATGGAATTTGCCATCGCCGGACACGTTGCGCGGCGCCGTTTCATTGGCCCATTGAATCTGGCGATGGGTTGGTTAGTTTGTCGTTAGTCATTATGCCACGACGAAAACGTCCCAATCCTCAATCGGAAGAAAACATCCGCCGCATCGACACGAAAGCGCGCGCGAAGAAGCAGACGCATGGTTTTCAGGTCCACTTCCTTCGCGGCGATCGCGTGGTGACCAGGATGTTCAGCGATAACGTGTATGGCGGAAAACAAGCCGCGCGACGTGCCGCCCGAAAATTCAAGCAGTCGATGTTGCGCCGTTTGCCGCGGAGAAAGTTTCTGGGCGGATAGACTGTTCGCCGTCGGAATGCATCTTCCGCCGATACGCTTTCCAGCATTCTAAGAATCCCGGCGCGAAATCCTCCGGTCTCGCCAACGTCCAGCTATCAATCACAACCGGCGGCAAAAAGACGCCTGTCTCGATTTCGCACTTGTTAGGGGCAAGATCTCCGGTGATCACACCGCGATACATCCAGATAAACTCATGGCCGGTGCGCGATGAAGCGATAATCTTCGAAATTCCTTCAAGCGGAACATCGATGCCTAACTCTTCCTTTAGTTCGCGCCGCGCTGTTTCATCATAAGTTTCTCCAGCGGTCACATGGCCGGCCGCGCTGGAGTCCCATTTCAACGGATGCCGATCTTTCCAGCGGGAGCGTTGCTGGAGGTATACGTCGCCGGCCTTGCTGAAAATGAGGATATGAACGGCACGATGGCGCAAGTTATTCCCATGCACTTCAGAGCGGCTTGCGTAGCCTCGGATTCGATCGTTCTTATCGACGACGGGGAACTGCTCGTTGTTCATCGAGCACACGTCCGGGCACGGAGGTGGCGCGATGGAATTCGCCAGAGCGATCCATTGCAGCAATGATAATTCCTCCGCTCGTGCGTTCGGATCGATGTTCAGAGAGCTTGCGAGCGTGTTCCAGTCGCGAGCGTATTCCCGCAGTAATTTCCTGAGCTGTTTTCGCCTCTGAGAAAACCCGATTCGAATCAATTTCAACAGCAACTCATCGTCGTGCTCGGGCAATTCGAGAGGATCGCGCGGCACGAGTCGCACCAGTGCGGAATCGACATCAGGTCGTGGGAGAAAAACAGTTGCAGGAACGCTGCGCAGATATTTGACGCGATGATGCAACTGGACGCGCAATGTCAACGCCCCGTAATCATGCGTGCACGGTGACGCGGAAAGGCGCATCGCCATCTCCTTCTGTAACATCAACAAACACAAAGAGATAGGACTTGGCTGGTCGAGGAATTTCAAAAGCAACGGACTCGAAATGTTGTACGGCAGATTCCCAATCAATTTCACGCAGCGATGAGCGAACAAAACGCGTGGATCGAACTTCAGCGCATCAGTGTTGACGATTTCAAGTCGCTCACCTCCGAAACGCGAACGCAAAAACTTTGCAAGTCGCGCATCTTTTTCGATCGCCAGAACAGGCGCTCCTTTTTCCAAAAGAAACCTGGTCAATGCGCCCAAGCCGGGCCCGATCTCGACCACATAATCTTCCGCGGTGATTTGCGCCTGATCGACAATCCAGCGAGCGAGGTTTTGATCGTGCAGAAAGTTTTGGCCGAGAGCTTTGGCCGGCAACACGCCGATTTCCTTGAGCGTAGCGCGTATGTCGGAAAGCTTCATAGGCGCGGAGCGCGCCCCACAAGACAGCAAGGGAAACTCCTAGGCTTGTTCACAAAATTCTGTGAACAAAATGCGTCGAAACGACAAACTTGTTCACAAGTTATTAACGCCCCTTTCTTGCGGAATCGAACGTAAGGAAATCCGACGTGTGTGATCGCCAACGACGGCGTCCCTATTCATGCGATGGCAGCGCGCGACGCGACCGTTTTCTTCGGCTCTTTAGGTACGTTTGTTTCGCCTCTTTTAAGGAAGCGCCTTCGAGAAAGTACGCTGTCGCTGCGCGACCAATCGCATACGTGCCCGCGCCCGCGACCATCCCACAAACCACATTGCCCCACCCCGGGAAAAACTTCAGCATCGCGCGCGTCCCTTCGCGGAGGAGCATGCCCACGCCGACATTTGCTCCCAGTGCGGCGATGAACTCAGTCGCAGCCCGCAGGCTTCGTTCCCTGCCGCTGATGTACATGATTCCTGAGACCATCAACACCTGCAGAGTCGTGAGAACCGGCAAGTCCGCCAACGGAATCGGTTGCGCCCCGATTGCGGCGCATATTGCGGTCGTGGATTTTATCAACATTTGCGCGACATGAAGCTGCGCATGGCGATCGCGCGAGATGCGAATCATCTCGATCTTCGCCTGGTTTGGCAACTCCGCCGCAAGTAGCGACATCAGACGTCGCGTTTCCGCTGATTGCCTTTCCGTGATGCGAACTACGGTGAGCAAACGATCGGGGACACGCGGCTGCGCATCGAGCGCCTGTTCCAATTCCGTCACTCGTCTCGCAGACCCCAGCGAAAGACCAATGATTTTCGTCTCGCCCGGCGGAACGTCGGTGGATTCACTCAAATTCGATTCGCCGTCGTCGAAAAAGAAAACGACATCGGCAGGTTCGCGCCTGAGGTCCTCTTGAATTTGCGTTTGGGCAGAATCGCCGGCGTCGCGCGCGTCCAGAATCGAGACGGTTCCGTGACCGGGAATTGTCCACTCGGTCCAACGATGCACCGGCGTAAGGGTCACATTCATGCCCTCGTGCGAGTCCGGAGCAAAAAGCAGGTCGACGATTTCTGGCATCGGCGTTTTGCTCGACCCGATGAAGAGAAATCGCGGTCGCCGCTGCTGCAGGAACAATTGCTTTAGCGGAACCAGTTCACGCAGCACCGGCCGCCGAATTTTTTCCGGAAGTTTGCCTGCTAATTTTTCCAGTCGCTCGGCAATTTGAACGAGAGTGGTCTGATTCATGGCTTCGCCACGTTAAATCGTTAAACCGTTACACCGTTACATCGGATTTGCGATTGAACGATTCAACGATTTAACGATTAACGTGCCGTCGATCTTCCGAAAGGCACGGGCGCGAATTTCAACCTTTTGAATTCCATAGCACACCGCTTATAAAGCTTCATGAATTTGAACATCGAAATACTTTCGAAAGCGGCGGACCAGGCGCGCGGTTTGTGCATGGACGCGGTGCAAGCCTCGCAATCCGGACATCTTGGGCTTCCGCTCGGCTGCGCGGAAATCGGCGCGGTTCTTTTTGGCCACGCGCTGAGATTCAATCCGGACCAGCCCCGGTGGATCAATCGCGATATCTTCGTTCTCTCCGGTGGACATGGCAGCATGTTCCTTTACGCGTGGCTGCACATGAGCGGCTACGATTTGCCGATGTCGGAAATCAAACGGTTCCGACAATTGCATTCAAAAACGCCGGGACACCCTGAATTTGGCGACACGCCCGGAGTGGAGTGCACCACTGGACCGCTCGGCCAGGGCGTGGGCAACGCAGTTGGCATGTCTGTGGCGACGAAGATGGCTGCGGCGCGGTTCAATACAGATGAGCACAAAATTTTCGACCAGCACGTGGTCTGTTTGTGCAGTGACGGCGACATGCAGGAGGGCGTCGCTTCGGAGGCCTGCGCGTTGGCCGCGCATTGGGGCCTCGATAATTTGATTTTCATCTACGACTCAAATGCTGTCACGTTGGACGCACCGGCAAAGGAAACTCAGAGCGAGGACACCGGAAAACGCATGGAGGCGTATGGCTTCGACGTCCAGGAAATCGAAGGCCAGGACATGCAACAGTTTCTCGATGCGTTCAACGTAGCGAAGCGGCGCGACAACGGGAAGCCGCAATTCATCATCGCGCATACGCTCATCGGCAAAGGCATCCCTGAAGTTGAGGGGACGTATAAGGCGCATGGCGAAGCAGGCGCGAAGTTCGTCGATGCGGCGCGCAAGGCGCTCGGGTTGCCAGATGAGCATTACTTCGTCTCGCAGGACGTGTACGACTATTTTGCGGAGCACAAAAAGAAGTTGCTCGGCGAGTACGATCGCTGGGAAAAAACTTACGATGCGTGGCGCGCGAAAAACTCTGAGAAAGCGAAGCTGCTCGACGATGGTCTCGCGCGGAAAGTGCCGGCCGATCTTTTGTCGAAGATCCCGGAGTTCCCGAAGGACGCAAAACTCGCGACGCGTAAAGCCGGTGGCGAAGCATTACAACCGATTGCGCAGGCCATGCCGTTGCTCATGAGCGGCAGCGCCGATTTGTACGGATCGACAATGAATTACATCAAGGACGGCGGCGACTTTAGCCGCGATGATCCCGCTGGACGCAACATTCGTTTCGGCATTCGCGAGCACGGCATGTGCGCGATCCTCAACGGCATCTCATATCACGGGCTCTTTCGCGCATCGGGCGCCACGTTCACGGTGTTCACCGATTATTGCCGGGCTGCTATTCGGCTTAGCGCACTGTCGAGGTTGCCGAACCTTTACATTTTCACTCACGAATCAATTGGCGTCGGTGAAGATGGGCCGACGCATCAACCAGTGGAGACGGTGAGCTCAGTTCGTTTGATGCCGAACATCGACGTGATCCGGCCTGCTGATCCGGAGGAAACTGCAGGCGCATTTGTCGCGGCGATGCAACGAACGGACGGGCCGACGTTCCTCGCTCTCACGCGTCAGACTGTTCCGATGTTGAACGAAATCGATGTGGGTCTGCGTCGGGAAGGAGTGCTCCGCGGCGGTTACATCGCAAAAAAAGAGAGCGGCACCCTCGACTTGATCATCCTCTCGTGCGGCAGCGAATTGCAGCATGCGCTCGCGGCCGCAAAACAACTCGGCGACGGCGTGCGCGTCGTTTCGATGCCGTGCTTTGAGAGATTCAATCGCCAGCGGCAGGAATACCGTGACGAAGTTCTGCCTAACGAATGCCGGAAACGCGTCGCGATCGAAGCGGGCGTGACGGAGATTTGGTACGAATATGTCGGTCTCGACGGGAAAGTCATCGGACTACAGAACTTCGGCCTGAGTGCGCCCGGCGCCGAAGTAATGAAGGAACGCGGCATCGATGCGCAGCACGTGATCGACGCGGCGAAGTCGTTGCTGGCGTGATTGGATGGTCCTTGGGAACTTCCCTAGAGGACATGCGACTAAAACGCTTCCTCGGGCTCGCTCACGTTGCGGGCGCGAGTTTCGAAACGGGTGAATTCCTTGAGAAATGTGAGCGGAATTTCGCCCACCGGGCCGTTGCGCTGCTTCGCGATAATCAGTTCGGCTTCGCCGGACTTTTCCACACGCGCTTCTTCGTCTTCCTCGTAAAGCTCCGGCCTAACAAGTAACGCAACAAGGTCTGCGTCTTGCTCGATGGACCCAGACTCGCGCAGATCACTCAGGCGCGGTTTGCCGCCGGAGCGCTGTTCTGGTTGCCGGTTCAATTGCGCGACCACCATGACGGGAATTTTCAATTCCTTGGCCAAAGCTTTGAGACCTGCGGAAATCTCAGAGATTTCGAGCTGGCGGTTGTCCTGTGCGCGGCGCGAAGTGGATCGCAGCAGTTGCAAGTAATCGACGATCAAAAGTTGCACATCCTGCTGCGCTTTCAGTCGACGCGCTTTTGCCCGCAGTTCCAGAATGCTGAGGCTGGCGCTGTCATCGATAAAGATTTTCGCCTCCGCCAATTTTGACGCTGCCGCAGTAAGGCTTGGAAAATCACGCTCGCCCAAAAAGCCGTCGCGCACCCTTTGTAAGTTTACTCGTGCGCGAGAGCAAAGCAGCCGTTGCACGAGTTGCTGGCTGCTCATTTCCAAACTGAACACGCCGAGCGGAAGTCTTTCGTTGATCGCCACGTGTTCGGCGATGTTCATGGCGAGCGCGGTCTTGCCCATGCTGGGCCGCGCCGCGATGACGACCATTTCCGACGGATGCAAACCACTGGTCATGCGATCGAACTCGACAAAGCCGGTTGAGATTCCAGTGATGCTGCCCTTGCGTTCGTAGAGCTTCTCGATCGTCTCGATCGCTTGCATCGCGTGATCCTTCATGGAAAGCATCTGCCCTTTGAACCGGTCTTCGCCGACTGCGAAGATTTTTTGTTCCACTTCGTCGAGCAGATTGTTCACTTCATCCTGCTCTTCGTAAGCGCGTCGGACGCTCTCCGTCGCGGCGGAAATGATCTCGCGCAGAATGTATTTGTCGCGAACGATCTCGAGGTAGTATTGCACGTTGGCTGCAGTCGGAACGAACGTGAACAGATTCGTGACGAATGCCGCACCGCCGACGCCATCGAGTAGATTCCGATCGCGCAGCACTTGGGTGAACGTGATCAGGTCGATCGCCTGGCCGGCGTTCCAAAGATCGACGAGAACGTTATAGATCGTCCGGTGCGCGGGGACGTAAAAATATTCTTCGTTAATTTTCTCGACGCATTCTGCGATCGTCTCACGCGGAGAGATGAGCATTGAACCGAGAACGCCTTGCTCCGCCTCTACGCTATGCGGCGGCGTCCGGTGAACATCCTGCGTAGAACCTGTTGGCGAAATGGGGACAACTTTTTCGCCGCTTCGCGCCGCCGAACCTCGGCCAGCGCCATTTCCCGCTTTTCGAGGCTTCTCTCCTGTCCAGGCGGACGGTGGAGGTGCCATCTATTTATCTTCTTGTTTCGGCTGTTCCTTTTTCCTGCGGAAAATTCGTCGTTTCTTTGGCTCTTCGGGCGCAGCAGCAGCGGTTGTCGTATCAGCCTTTGCTTCTGCTGCGGATTTCACCTGAAAAACAAGCTGCGCTGTCACATCGTGATGCAACTTGATGGCGATCTCGTGCTCGCCGGTGTCTTTGATCGGGCGCTCCAGAATAATTTTGTGCCGATCAATGTCTGCGCCGACTTCGTTTTTCAGCCGGTTCACGATGTCCTGTGCCGTCACGGATCCAAATGCTTTGCCAGTCTCACCGGTCTCCAATGTGAAAATAAACCGCGCTTTGCCGATGCGACGCGCGAGTTCCTGAGCCTCGTTCAGTTCGCGTGCTTCACGCTCGACGCGCTTCTGCTTGAGCGCGTTCAGTTGGCGCAAGGCGGCAGGTGTGACTTCGTAAGCCATGCCGCGTGGCAGGAGGTAATTGCGCGCATAACCGCGACGCACCTTGACCACGTCCGCCTCCGCGCCGAGTCCGGGAACGTTTTCGGTCAGGATGAGTTCAGTTAATGGCATGTTGATCTTTAAAACGCGCTCAGAACTTTTCAAACTGAAG
>JBKOYE010000176.1:0-18298 GCA_046725275.1 Verrucomicrobiota bacterium | reverse complement strand
GCTCCGAATCCGGCGTTCTATCCCTTCCTCACGTTCGGTGGCTTGATAGCGGCCGGTGCCACGGCTGCTCTTGTCCGCTCGATTGTGTGGGGCGCGGAAGAAATTGCTCCGGTCACATCGCTTCTTCTCGGCGGTTTTGCTGGTTTCGTTGTAGGCGTGGCGTACCTGGTCCCGCAATGGGTCGGCGCGCCAGGGGTCTTGGCACCTGCAGCCACAGTGGTCCAGGCTACCGACAAGATCCAGTTCGTGTCTGCGGTCTTGGTTGCCATCTCGGCTGGCGTCGGATTCGATACGATTTTCACCCGTTTGAAGAGACAGGCGGAAGACCTGGCTATTGGCACCCCAAGCCAAAAATAGTTGTAGATCCACAACGAGTGGTTCGAACAGCCCGTACGTGGAGCTCGTCCCGCGGTTGCGAGATTGGCTACGATCGTGGAAATAGCACGCAGCCATGGCGCGACTTCACGAGTATCAAGGTAAAGCCATTCTTGCTGCGAATGGATTCAAGATCCCGCGTGGTCGGGCCGCATCTAGTCCTGCGGAAGCTGTCTCGGCGGCGAAGCAACTGGGCGGCGAAGTTGTCGTGAAGATTCAAGCCTGGACCACAGGGCGCGCAGGCATCGGTGGGGTGGCTTTCCCAAAAAACCTGGAGGATGTGTGCACGCACGCTGAGCGGATGCTGACGATGAAGGTCGGACAGTTCCCGGTCGAAGCTGTGCTGGTGGAAGAAAAGATCGACATCGACCGGGAGTTTTTTCTTTCGTTCGCGGTCGATGACGCCGCACGCGCACCGATGATCATTTTCGCTGCCGGCGGCGGTACAGGAATCGAAGAGCGCGCCGCTGCAACGCGAAGAATTCCGTGCGATGTGAATCGCGGACCACTGGATTCAGCAGTCGATGAAGCCGTGGCGTCGTGCGGACTCTCAGCGAATAATGCGAAGCAGCTGAATGAGTCGATCCGAAAATTGTTCGTCGCCGCGCGCAGCGGCGAGGCGCGTTCACTCGAGATCAATCCTCTGGTGCTGACCAAGAACGGCGAGTTCGTCGCGGCCGATTGCCGAATCACGATTGATGATTACGCAGTTGCTCGGCATCCGGAGCTCGGGATCGAGATTGCGCGCGAGTTTGATCATCCGCCGACGGCTCTCGAGCGCATCGCTTACGCCGTCGAACAAAACGATCATCGCGGCACATTCTATTTCGCGCAGTTAGCGACAACGGCGCCGAAAGGTTCCAAAGGGTTAGTTGGTTTTCACGGCGCTGGCGGCGGCGGATCGATGATGTCGATGGATGCGATCGTGAATGCCGGGTTTACGATCGCCAACTTCACTGATACGAGCGGCAATCCGTCTGCATCAAAAGTGTATCGCGCGGCGCGAATCATTCTGGCCCAACCCGATCTGGTGGGTTATTTCGGTTCCGGCTCCGGGGTTGCGAGCCAGGAACAATACTGGTCCGCGTACGGTTTGGCGAAGGCGTTTTGGGAACTCGATCTCGACATCCCCGCGGTGATTCGTCTCGGCGGAAATACCGAAGATCGCGCGGTAGACATTTTGCATCGCATCTCGAAGCTTTTGCGTGCGCCGGTCGAAGGATACCGCAAAAGCGACACGCCCGCGTTCATCGCCGCGCGTTTCGCCGAACTGGTCGGCGAAGTTGGCGGCAAAAAGTGGAAACCGCGCCCGCCGCGAGTGCCAAAATTTGTCAAAGATCAGTCCGCCACAAAGCTCGCGGTAAAAAATGGCCGTGTCTGGATCGACACCGCGCGTTGGGCGGAGAACCGCGCCGCAGTTGAAACACATTCAGGCGGACTGATCATCGATCGCGACGGCGCTCCGGCAGCGGCATTGCCCAATGAAGAGTTCGCTACCAAAGATTCCGAGCTGCTCGCCTGCGACGTCGAATGCCGTCTCGCCAGCATCGAAGGCTTCTGTCTGGAGCTTGAGATTCCGGGCTTAGATGAACTGATTGGAGGCGGTGGCTAAATGGCGATTTTGATCGACGAGAAAAAGCGCGTGCTGGTGCAGGGAATCACCGGACGCGAAGGACGGGCGCGCACGCGGTTAATGCGCGAGTACGGGACGAGCGTGGTCGGAGGAGTCACGCCAGGCAAAGGCGGACAGAGTGTGCTCGGCGTACCTGTATTCAACACACCGCAGGAAGCGGTGAATTCGTTAGGCAATCTCGATGTCTCCGTCGTCTTTGTGCCGGCGGCCGGTGTAAAAGACGCTGCAATCTCGGCGATTCAAGCGGGGATCAAACTCGCGGTGCTTGTGCCCGATCGGGTGCCTCTGTGGGACGCGATGGAGATCGCCGCGGCAGCGAAGACAAATGACGCGACCTTTCTCGGAC
The DNA here is from genome assembly GCA_046725275.1 of Verrucomicrobiota bacterium. Classification (GTDB taxonomy): domain Bacteria; phylum Verrucomicrobiota; class Verrucomicrobiia; order Chthoniobacterales; family UBA10450; genus Udaeobacter. The sequence continues at coordinate 15,944 of JBKOYE010000176.1, read as the reverse complement.
CGAACACGCTGGGGGCGCTGAGCCCAGGCAAGGCGGTGGTCGGTATGATCGGCGGTCGCGCGGAAAGCGCGCGGCAATGGTTTAAGCCCGGTGTCCCGAAAGGTGTAGGCGTGATCAGTCGCTCCGGTGGCATGGCATCGAGCACCGGCTATTATCTCGGGCAAGCTGGCGTGCGGCTTTCAACCATTGTGCACATCGGCGGAGACGCCGTAATTGGAATTCGTCTGCCCGATGCGGCTCTGATGTTTGAAGCCGATCCGCTCACGGAAGCCATCGTAATCTTTGGTGAAATTGGTTCGTCGCAAGAAGAAGAGCTGGCGCAACTGATCGTCGACCGAAAAATCACCAAGACGGTGATCGCCTACATTGGCGGCAAAGCGGCGCGCGAGGGCACGCGCTTCAGCCACGCCGGCGCGATAATCGAGGGCGGCCGCGGCACGCACGTCGGCAAAGTCAAAGCGTTGCGGGAAGCCGGCGCCACCGTGGTCGATGCATTTGGCGATTTGCCCGGTGCGGTCGTGGAAGTTCTCAAGAAGTTCAGAGGAGAAAGCCTTATGAGTGAAGCCGAGAAAAAGGCCGTCTGGCACACTGCCATTACGCGAATCGAGCCTAACAAGGTCGCCGTACGCGGCTACGACATTGCCGAGCTCATGGGGCGCGTCTCTTTTGGTGCAGCGGTCTATTTAATCTTGACCGGGGAATTGCCATCGCCCGCCGTGGCGCGTTTGATGGACGCGATCTTGGTCTCATCGATTGATCACGGCGCGACGCCTCCCAGTGCATTGAGTGCGCGCACCGTTGCATCTACTGGCGCGACTTTGAGCGCATCAGTCGCGGCCGGAGTCATGTCGATCAATCGCCACCACGGCGGCGCGATTGAAGATTGCGCTCGACAATTGAAAGCAATCGCCGATCGCGCAGCACGCGAGTCGATCTCGTTGGACGAGGCCGCCGCGGGCACCCTCGCGACAATGAGAGAAGCCGGTGAACGCATGTCGGGATTTGGACATCGCGTGCACACCAAAGATCCGCGCACTGCGCGTTTGTTCGAGCTTGCTCGTGAAGCCGGCGTGGACGGCGAGCACATGAAGGCGGCGCGAGCAGTTGAAAAAGCCTTTGCCGACGCAAAGAAATCACTTCCGATCAATGTGGACGGCGCTATCGGCGCGATTCTCGCCGACCTGGGAATGAATCCGGCAGCGTTCAACGGGATATTCATGATCGCACGCACACCCGGGCTCATCGCACACGTGATCGAAGAGCAAACTCGGGAGAGGCCGATGCGGCGGATCGATCCCGTCAACCACGGCTATGATGGCCCGCCGTCCCAGACTATTTCGGACACTAATTCGTCCTGAAAAGTCTCTTTCGACAAAAAAGTCTTGATTCTTAAGGAGTTTCTACCTAAGAATCGCGACATCGTAACACACTCCACGCGCTCCCACCGATGAAAAAGAAATCCACTTCGCAAGCTGCTTTTTTAATCTTTGCGTGTTACTTGCCACCAACGACGGCGCCTACACCGATGCAACCGGCCCGCACGGGCATGGCAGCTTTACCTATCAAGTTTGCAACGCGGGCACCCAGATCTGTTCTAATCAGGTTACGGTGACATTCTGAACTGGTATCCCTGTATGTATGGAGAACTGATACGACTAAGATCTGTAGTTGCGGTCTTCGGCATCGCCATGCTGAGTGGCGCCGAAGCGCATGCTCAGGTCAATGTCACCCAGGAACACAACAATCCTTCGCGCGACGGCGTTTACATCGATGCAGGTTTTACACTATCCGCCGCTGCAAACTTGACGCGGGACCTGAACTTCAGCGGCGTCATTTCCGGCAATGTTTACGCCCAACCACTTTACATTGAGGGCGGCCTCAACGGGCCGATGGTCATTGCGGTGACCGAGTCGAACAATGTTTATGCGCTCAACGCCACCACGGGCGCGGTGATTTGGCAGCGCACCGACATTGGCCCGCCTGTGACTTCAGGTCTGCCGTGCGGCAATATTAATCCTGCTGGCATCACCGGGACGCCCGTTGTCGATCTCGCCTCCCGAAGACTTTTCTTCGACGCATTGATCGATGGCACGACCAAGAAGCATTTCATTTATTCGTTGGACGTGGACACCGGCGTCACAACGCCGGGTTGGCCGGTGGACGTGAATGCCACGGCAGGTTACAACGGCATCAACTTTGTTTCCTTGGCGCAGGAAGAACGGGGTGGACTCGCGCTGGTGAACGGGATCGTCTACGTATCTTACTCTGGGTACCTGGGCGACTGCGGCAATTATCACGGCTGGGTTGTGGGCGTGGACATCAATAATCCTTCAACCGTCGGAGGGTGGGCGACGACAGCAATTGGGGGCGGAATTTGGGGCCATGGCGGCGTTGCCAGCGACGGCACTAATATGTTTGTGGTCACCGGTAACACGTTCAACACAGGGGGTAACTGGATGGGCGGGGAGGCGATTATCCGCTTGCAAGCAGGGCCAACATGGACTGGGCAACCTACGGATTACTGGGTCCCGACCAATTGGTTAAGTCTCGACAACAGCGACACCGATCTTGGCGGTGTCAGCGCAACCGTGATTGATGTACCTGGCGCCACGCCTTCGCAGCTTGTGCTTGCCCTAGGTAAAGATTCGAATGCCTACTTGGTAAATCGCAACAATCTCGGCGGCGTCACTTCAGCTGTGGCTCAGGCTAATGTCTCTGGCATTAACCGAGGGACGTCGGCTGTCACGTACCACACCAGCCAGGGAACGTATATTGCTTTTCATAACGACGCCGGCGCGGTCAGGGCCTACAAAATTACACCGACGAATCCACCGACGATCGTGTTTGGTTGGAGCCAAAATCAGACGGGTCGCGGCTCCCCCTGGGTCACAACGACTGATGGCACCAACAACACCGTTGTGTGGGTGGCCGGTGTCGCAGGCGACCAGCGCTTGCACGGCTACGACGGCGATACGGGCGCGGTTATCTACGGAGGGGGTGGAGAGAATGAGTTGATGACAGGCACCCGTCAGTGGAACACCGGGATAATAGCTCGCGGCAGGATTTACTTCGGTGCGGATAACAAGGTCTATGCTTTCAAGCTGCCGGCACCGACGCCGACGCCAACGCCTACTGCTACTGCCACTGCGACTGCAACACCTGGCCCGATCACGCTCAGAGGCCAGGGGAAAAAGGTGGGGGGAATAAATACATCGCGTCTCAAATGGAGGGGGGCGACATCGGCCAACATCGATGTCTACCGCGATGGAAATGTGATCGCGACAACGCCGAACGATGGTTTGTATGACGATTCCACCGGCACCACCGGCCAGGCTAGCTTCATGTATCAGGTGTGTGAAGCTGGAACGCAGACCTGCTCTAACACAGTGACTGTGAATTTCGGGCCGTAAGGCACAACCAAATCGCTTCACGCGATCGCCTCTTCTCGCTCTGTAGCGCCGCGAAGAGGAATCACGAAATGTACCGTTTAACGTTCGTGATGCTTCCTCGTGTCAATAGCGCGATCAGCGTAATTCGCATCCAAAGAAAATTTCAAAAAAGAAGTATTGACACGGCTTCGGCCCTTCACATAGCATCCCGACTACCGTCTCGGGTGTACCGGAGAGGGAAACAACTCCGCTTCAATCTATGAAAAGAAAATCCACTTCAAAATCTGCCTTCTTTAACCTTCGCGTTTTAATTGCCTCCATGCTTTGCCTCTTCGGCGTCTTTGTGGCGCTCGTGGGCGCTGGCGCGTTCTCGAATCTGTTCGCCCAGACAAAAGGCGCACAACGATCCGGCGTAGCTGCAAGACAAGACGCTCCTGGCACACAGGCGCCGGAAGTCACGCAAATGATCGGTCCCGTGCTAGTAAACGGCGACCTGCGAGACCTACCTGTCGTGCCGTCTGGTCCGAAAATTGACCGTCCACTGCTGAAGCCTGGTCTGCATGGCACAGGAGCGCGAACAGAATCGGAGGAAACCTCTGCCTTCCCACAGTTCCGGTCGCTGCTGGGAAAAATCTTTCGCCCGGTGCCGAACATGCCGCCGCCGCTACTGACGTTTGATGGGATTAGCTCTGCGGAAAGCTTCTGCGGTTGTGAGCCGCCAGATACAATCGGCGACGTCGGCCCGAATCACTACGTTGAAGTGAATAATATCGCTATAAAGATTTTTGACAAAAACGGCAATACCTTGTTACCCTCGATGTCGCTCGATACGTTCTTCGGGCCGCTGGGCACCACTCCTTGCGGTACAGGCCTAAACCAGGGAGACCCTTTCGTTTTCTATGATCATCTCGCTGACCGCTGGGTCGTGACCGACTTCGCCTTTGTCTCCTTTGGCGGCAACCCCTCCTATGAATGCGTCGCCGTGTCTCAAACGTCGGATCCCGTAGCGGGCGGCTGGTTTCTATACGGCGTGCTGGTGGATCCGACGGACGCGAACGACTACCCGAAGGCGGCGATGTGGAGTGATCCGCAGCCCGGCGGCGCCTATCACTTCACATACAACATGTGGGCAAATTTCACCACCTTCACCGGGGTGAAAGTTCAGGCGCTTGATCGCGCGGCAATGCTCGCTGGCACCCCCAACCCCACCGTCGTCACGTTTAAGATTCCTTATCCCGCCGGTTTGCCGGACGCCACCTATAGTTTGGTTGCAGCTAATTTTCGCACTGGCGACCCACCGCCGGCGGGCAGGGATGAAATGCTTCTCGCTATTAGGAGTGGTTTAAGCGAGCCCCCGACGTTTTCGGATGTACTGGGATGGCTGTTTCATGTCGATTTTGTGACTCCGGCCAATTCGACGTTTGGGATTGGCGCTGATCACTCTGCGAACGCCTCGATCAGCGTCAACACCTACACTGAAGCATGGGCCGGTGCCGCCTACTTTTCACTCGTGCCCCAGCTGGGAACGTCGTCAAAACTGGATACTCTTGGCGACAAGATCATGACGCCCGTGGTTTATCAGAACCGCAACGGCACGGAATCCTTGTGGGCAGACCAGACCACAATGCTTAATTGGCCGAATGGGCCCAGTGCGGTAAGCTGGTATCAATTCGACGTTACCGGCGGCACTTTCCCTGCTACTGCTCTCCAACAGCAAGAGTGGAGCAACGGCAACGATGGGCTGTGGCGCTTCATGCCGAGCATAGCCGTTGATCAAAATGGCAACATGGCCATCGGCTATGCCACATCCAGCTCCTCCATCCACCCCGGAATTCGTTACGCGGGGCGTCTTGAGACCGATCCCCCAAATAACCTCGCCCAAGGCGAGGCCGTGATGACCGATGGCACCGGCTCACAAACAGGCACCCGCTGGGGCGATTACAGCATGACCACGCTTGACACCGACGGCATGACCTTCTGGCATGCCAACGAATACTACACGACAACTAGCAACTTTAACTGGCACACGCGCATCGGTAAGTTCAATTTCCAAGGCGGCGGCATAAGCCCGACGCCAACACCTACCGCGACGCCTACTTCCTGCAGTTGGGCGGCTGGACCGAGCATGCCAAGTGTCGGAACCCGCATGGTGGGTGTCTTTTTCCCAGGCAACGGGAAGTTTTACGCCATGGGCGGGCGCAGTTCGGACGTTGGGGGCAGCGAGTTCACTCATCCCTTTGAATATGATCCCGGCAGCAACAGTTGGACCATCAAATCAGCCACGTATCCGGATACTGTTGTAAACAACATGGCCTGCGGAGTACTGAACCAGGGAGGAACGGACTACATCTACTGCGTAGGCGGGTCGGAGGTTGCTACCCAAACGACCACCGGCCGGGTTTTCCGTTATGAGCCGATTACTGATACCATCAGTACCGTGCCTGCTAACTGGCCCTCAGGTGACGCAAATATTCTGCCCGGCGGCTTCTCCGTTTTTAACAATACCCTGGTTATCTTGGGTGGCTTTAACGTGAACGTGTCGATGGACGATAACATCTGGCAGTTCGATCCGGTCGCACTGACATGGGTCAACAAGACCGCGCACTTGCCAACGCCGCTCGGTTACATTCCGCAGGCTACTATCGGCAACCTTATTTACACGGGCGGCGGCAGCACCTTTGACGGCCTCCTTCATGATAGCACGATCTCGCTGGTTTACGATCCGGTGGCTGATACCATCGGTAACATTGCTGCGATACCGCGTGCCACAGGCGAAACTCGAGGGCTTAACTTCTGCAACACGATGTATGTAATGGGTGGCGGCAGAGAGGCGCCCAATCCGTCGAACGAAGTGGACATCTACGATCCTGTGGGGAATAGCTGGTCGGTTGGCATACCCTTCTCCGAGGCCCGGCGCAACTTCCCGACGGACACTAACGGCACCGACCACATATGGCTCTCAGGCGGTTACGCATCTGACGGCGTGACTGTTTTGGACTCGATGGAAATCTTCAGCTGCCCGGTGAGTCCTTGTGGGCCGAGCCCGACGCCGACGCCTACAGCAACGGCGACTGCGACGCCAACAGCCACTGCAACACCCACACCAACAGCAGCACCGAGAGCTACGCCCACACCACGGCCGCGTCCCACTCCGGCACCTCGGCCGTAAGGCCTCGGTTTACGCAGGTTTGTTCGGGGACTCGCGAAGCAATTCGCGAGTCCCCGTAACACGTACTCCTAGCAGTGTTCGTGTTTCGCCGAGAAGTCCAACGCAAAGACCCCAAGCAAGCGGTGAATCACGGTCGTGGCGCCGGCGGCGGAGGCCGCCGTATTCGAATTACGCTCACCGGCGTTGTCGATCATACGCTGCGGAGAATTCTTCAGCCGCTAGTTTCAGCAAAGGATACCTAAGGAAAAAATGTTGACACTGTTTCAGCATCTCACCTAGCATCCTGGTCACCGTCTCGGATTTGCCGCAGACGGGAAAAGTCTGTTCCAACCATGAAAAAGAAACCCAATTCAAAATCCGGCTTCTTTACCCTTCGCGTTTTAATTGTTGCCGTCTTTTGCCTGGCCTGCATCGCTGCGGCGCTGTTCGCAATGACCACACTCGATCCAGTCGACGGAAATCGGGCCACGGGCGTCGACAAAATCGACTTCGTCGGCACTGATGGAGGCGCGACGCCGACACCAACGCCGATTTCTTGCGGTTGGTCGCCCGGGCCGGCCATGCCGAGCGTTGGCGTACGTTTGGTTGGTGTCTGGTACCCAGCAGAATTTCAACGTGGTCGTACTTCTTCTCCCATGGGCCTTACGCCGCCTCACCCAAAGCTTTACGCCATGGGCGGGCGCGGATCCGATAGCGCGGGCAGCGATTTCATGAACCCGTTTGAATACAACCCACCCGTCAACAGTTGGTTCGTTAAGCGAGCCGTTTATCCTGACAATCAAGTTAGTGACATGGCGTGCGGCGTGCTCAATTTCAGAGGAGCGAACTACATCTATTGCGTGGGCGGCTCGGCAGCCGGGGCAACCACAGCTACGGATCGGGTCTTCCGCTACAACCCCGTTACGGACACTGTCACCACGATCGATGCTCCCTGGCCGGGGGCTATGGGAACGATTCTGCCGGGGGGCTTCTCGGTTTATAACAACAAGCTCTACATTCTGGGTGGATTCAACATCAACGTGGGGATGGTCGACACCATTTGGGAATTTACTCCCTGCCCTCCCACCTGGGTGCAAAAGAGCGCACACCTGCCGACGGCTCTTGGGTACATACCGACGGCGACAATCGGCAACCACATTTTTACGGCGGGCGGCAGCACTTGGGACGGCACGGCCCTTCATGATAGTAACTTCTCGTTTGTTTACGACCCGGTAGCCGACACCATCGGTACCATTGCCACGATACCGCGGAGAACATCTGAAACGCGCGGGCTTAACTTCTGCGACAGGATGTATGTGATGGGCGGGGGCAGAGACGCACCGAACCCCTCCAACGAAGTGGACGTCTATGACCCAGGTACTAACAGTTGGTCAACAGACTTGCCGTTCGCAACTGCGCGTCGGAACTTCGCGACCGATACCGACGGCACTAACAACATCCTGGTGGCGGGCGGCTATGCGCCTACGGACCCGACGGACTCGACGGAAATCTTCAACTGTCCCGTCAGTCCGTGTGTGGCGATTCTAACACCTACGCCCACGGCAACAGCGACACCCGCCGCAACAGCTACACCCACCGGAACAGCGACGCTAACATCAACACCTAGGCCAAGCAGCACGCCTAGAAATACTGCAACTCCGCGCCCGACTCCGCGTCGACTATAAGCCTTGGAGCTATTCGCAGCTTTCTGTGGGGAACTCGCGCAGCAATTCGCGAGTTCCCAAAAAGGCGCAATTTCTTGTGCAGATTCCGACCGTATGGGAGCCTGAAGGAAAGCGATCAGATGGAACGCGTCGCTATCAACGCGTCGGCAAGCGCGGTGTCGTCGCTTGGCGTTCGAATGCGTGCGATGCTCTGGGAAATCCATCTTGTGCCTTCGGCGGTTTCATCTGGGATCGTCTGGCCGTGGGCGGGCCGATCTACTGTTTAACAAGTCGCTGATTACCGATCACCTGGAATCAGCGCCTACGGGCGAGGTGCTGGTGTCGGCCGAGGTCTAGGTGTCGGCGCTGATCTCGGTGTGGGTGTTGGCCTCGGTGTCGGTGTTGTTGTTGCCGTGGGCGTCGCCGTTGCCGTGGGTGTTGCTGTTGGCGTAGCCGTAGCTGTTGGCGATGCGGTCGGCGTGGGAGTTGGACTGACGGCGCCTGAAAGCGGATAAACATATGCGCCGCGGCTGCGAGTCCAGACCGACAGCGTGGTGCTGCCGCGATCTATTTGCATGTCCCATACCATCGCGTGGGGGATGCCGTTCTCGAAGCGTAGCCACGTTGGAGATCCCACTGTTATATCATCTGTGTAGTAAACGCCCCAGTCAGTGCCGGCAAAAACCTGCTGCGGTATGTTCGGGTTGACGATAATCGAGTCCACGGGGATGTCCGGAAGGTTGCCAGTCTTATCTGCCCATATAAATGAGCCGCAGTCGGCAGTGCACATCACCTGGAAAACGTGACCGGGCGTGGACGGCGTGTTGGCGTTAAAACCGCCGACTCCCGCATACCCAACCGGCACATCGACCGCTGGCACCGATGGGTCCAGGGCGATACCGAGCACTGGGCGAAGCGGCAAGACCGTGTTATCGCCGGTAACGTCCACCCAGTTCGCCTGTTCTTGAGTTCCCGTGCCGAGGTTAAACCCGATCCATGCATTCGCGTCATTGGTTCCTACCATTGCAACGCTTTGATATTTCGGCGAGTACTTGACCTGATTGATGAAGGATCGGTTCCCTAGCGTCCCCTTGGTCATGTCGATGTCCTTGGTCACGTACCAGTCCCCCGAACCCAATGAAGCGTTCCCACCGTGAATGGTCTCCCATACGCGTGTCGTGCCAACAACAAGATGGCCGCAGCCGCCGGGAACCCCAGCTGGCGGGCAGTCATCGCCGCCCGGAATGCCACCGTGGAAAAGGTCGTATGGCATTATGAAAGACCTGATGTCGGCGAACCAGGCGCCCGAGACGCTCACCCATGGGGCAAACTGATTGGTGCAATTACTAACGCAACGGCTAATGGCGCCCCCGTTGTTACCTTGGAAAAAACGGAGACTTGATCCTGTGCCTACGGGATCGATGCGCGAGTAAAACCCATCACCGCCTACGCCTAACTGCCATTGCACAGGTCCCGTCGGCGTACCGTTAAAAGTCACTGACGACGAGCCGTTATCCTGCGCGCCACCACTTGCTTGCGGCGAGGCAGCATTAGCAAAGTTACCGCTAATGTCGCCGGAGTAGAACTCGATCGTGTTGATGCCTGTATCCATATTAAACCAGGTCGGATCATCAGTCTGCGTGGCGACATCCGCATTTGTAGTCCCGTGGACGCCGCCATCGTTGCCAAGTACCAAAATGCTGGAAGACCCAGCTACGAACGCGAGTGCATGTTGGTCCACGTGCACGGGACGTGGGTTCGCGCCGGAATAACCACAGGTGATATCGTTCCACACAGTTCCCGTGCGCGTTGCGAACCAAACGTCATATGTGTCGAAGAACACGCGGTCGGGGTTGTTCGGGTCCACCGCGATTCCCTGATCGTACCAGTTTTGCGGATAATCGAAGCCACAGTCACCGAGCGCACCGCCTTGAGAGCCTTCCATATAAGTCCAGCTGGTGCCGCCATCGGTTGTAGCCCATGCACCAAGTTGACAACCGTTGGTATTGCCGCAGTCGTTGCTATTCCAAACAATGGATTGCACCTGCGCGTAGATGTAATTTGGATTACTCGGCGCGACTGCGATGTCGATGCGCCCGAGCTGGTTGGTGCTGCTATCGCAGGTTCCCGTTCCACCAGTAATCGGATAGTCGCAAGGCGTGCCGCTGCCGGCATTCATCGGCGCACCCGTCGAATACGGACTACCTGGGACCTGATTACCGAAGATAAAGCCATTAGCGTTACTGGCGATTGAGGTGAAGCTGGGACAACCACTCGGTCCCATCGTGGCGCTGTAGATGCCGTTTGCTCCATTCTTGCCCAGATCATACTGGACGTATGTTGGGAATCCGCGAGTACCGATTGCGGCGACGACCCGAGTAATTCCCGCACCCACATCGCTTAGCTCCAGACCTGTAACATCCTGGCGTTGCGTGCTGAAGGTATTAGTGAGGCAGGGCCCGGTCCAGTTCGTACCGCCGTCATACGAAAAGTACAGACCCTGTTTGGTTCCCGCTACGACGTTGCTACTGTTGTTCGGGTCGACGCGTACTTTACCGACTGCGTTGTATTGTGGGAATTCACCTGGAGGTTCGTTGTAAATCATGCCGAACACATCCTCGCCGAGCACCGTCCACGTCCCACCGGCATCCGTTGACTTGAGAATCCCCTGACTGCCCATGGAGAACGAGCCGAAGTTGAGATCACCTGTGCCGGCGTAGACGGTGTTATGATTACTGGGATCGATGACAATGGTATCAATGGCCGTGGTCGAAATGAGCGGGTCATCAGTGACTACTGTCCACGTAGTCATGTCGCTGCAGCAATTCGTCGTTTTCCATACGCCGCCGCCAACCGCGCCGGAATAGGCAACAATGCTGCCATTCACGGTCGTGGTTGGATCGACAGCAATGGCGTTGACTCGACCTTCGGTGGTCGTGTAATCATAACAACCCGAGCAGCCGGTCATCCGCTCTGGTTGTGGGCCGAGTGCGGTAAAAGTGTTTGTGCCAAGAGGCGACGGATGGCCGGGATTACGTTTTTGGTGAGATCCAGCCGGGATCCCGCGTGCGATTCGAGCGTCTTGCGCAGCTGCGACGCGCACCCACGCCGGATCGAACCGCCCTGTAGGATACGCCAAACGATCGTGCCAATAGTGTTCCAACTCCGCAAGACGAGCAGCTTCGCCCTGTAAGTTGCCACCCGGCACAGGCATATAGCGAGCAGGCTGCGACACAGGGCGGAGCGAGCTCTCCCTCGCCGCGAATATGGCAAGCGCCAGCCCAACGAAACACATGGTCAAACCGAGCAGCGCGCGCGGATTGAAGAAGCCGGCCTCGTCCGGGCTTTGAAAGGATTTAAGGTCGGAACGGCAGCAAACTCTCGATCGAGTAAAAGATCTGTTTTTCATTTCTTAGGTTTGGGTTGCGGAAGTGCATTCTTCAGGAGTCGAAACGCTGCTGGCGGGGTCCGACCGCCGTCGAACACGCGCCATGACGCTTTGTTTTCGGAAACCTCAAGATCCAGAACAACCTCTGTAGAATGCTCGGCGCACCCCGGTCAAGCTTTTAAACGCGTTGAAGGCGAGAACTCGCGCAGTTTGTGTCGCGGCTCCCTGAAGAAAGCTGCGTGTAGCTCCAATGCTTACGGCCGAGGCGCCGGAGTTGGGCGCTCCCGCGGACTTGGGCGCGACCGCGGAGTTGGAGTAGCCCTTGGTGGGCCACACGGTCCGGTATATACCGCCCGGTCGATACCGATGTAATTCGAGTTGTCTCCCAGTGGTCCGCCATTTTCGACAAAATACCTGAAAGCAAGCCGGCCTGTAGCCCCCGTTGGGACACCGCTGATGTTGACGGTGAATTGCGTCCACGCTTCGGGATATCCACCTATGGTGTAGGTCGGGTTGATATCCAGCAAGAGATTAGTGAAATCGCCAACGTCAAGCGCGGTTGTCCCTATGTTAGTGCTCGCGCCATTGGTACTCATCCGAACCTGCAGCCGATCCGCAGACGGGCCGGTGCTGCAGACGCCGGACGATGTACCTATTGCCGTCAACGGGGCAGACGCTTGCATTGTGCGCGTGTAGAACGTTAGGGTGCCATCGTGCAACAACACTTCCGGCGTTAACAGCCAATTGCTGATTGTAGCCAGGTCTCCGCCGTTATTAAAGTTCGCAGCGATGTATGCAGTAGACGCGCCATCGAAGGCAGGGAACACTTCGTCGTTGCCCTGGAACCAGTCAACCGCTCCCAAAGGTTGGCTGTGGTTTATCAGCACCCAACCGGTCAGATTCCTAATATCATCAAACCCTTCATCTATGATGGTGCAATCGTCGGGATTCACAACGCGCAACGGTAGCCTGCTACCGCCGCGTTCGTCGGGTTTTCCCAGGTGCGTCCGCTGAGCTAATGCAAACGGAATGACGCAGACGACCAGCAGTGAAAGCACAATCAACGCACTTCGAAGTAGATGCGCTTTGATGGTGGCATCAATTTGCTTTCTCATTTTGGTTTTGTCCTTTCGAATCTTGATTTCTGACGGGGAAAATATTCCTTTGCGCTTGGATACAGCTTTTAGTCAACCAGACTAAAAAATGTCAATATTTTTTTCCCTTTTTGAAATCGGACGTTCAATCCCGCATTCCCGGTTCGATCGGGAAGATCCGAACTGCTTGCGAAAAGACTACCGGGATGTTGATCCCCCAGAGACGCAGAACTCGCAAAGCTCGCGAGTTCCGGGCTATAACTGATCACCGATCACTGGTCACGGATTACGTATCACAGAGCTTTACGGCCTCGGCGCCGGGGTAGGACGAACCCTTGGGGTGGGTTCCGCTCGCGGCGTGGGCGTCGGCCTCGGCGTCGAAGTAGGTGTGGCTGTAGGACTAGCTGTAGCAGTAGGTGTTGCCGTTGCGGTTGGTGTTGGAGATACAGTCGGTGTCGGCGTAGGTGTCGGTCCGCCGCTTGGCGAGACACGAACAAAATAGACGTCTTGCTCGTGCTGTCCCCTGCTCGGGTTGAAGTTGTACGTGGCCGAGTATGCGACATCGCCTCCGCTGTCATCGGACACGATCGTGATGTAATCGCCTATCTTCTGCTGAATCGGCCAGCCTTCGAGAGGGTTAAAGGAATTGCCTACAGCTACGTTCGGCGCCCAAGTCACGCCGCCGTCGGTGCTGTAGGAATAGAATAGCTGCGAGTCGAGGTTGTTCGCGGCATTTCTCGAATCCAGCCACACAGAATCAATGCGGCCATTGGACGCGACTCCAATTGTCCCGAACCAGTGCCATTTGCTAGTATTCACTGGATCGTCGTTGATCCGCACGGGCGTGCTGAAGCTTAGCCCACCGTCGGTGCTGCGCGCGAACATCACGTTGGTTCCGCCGCCAGACGGGCTAACGCTGGCTACCATGTAAATGTTATTGTTTGTAGGGCCGCCGGAGCGGTCGACAGCAAGGAAGATTTGGCCGGCGAGTCCGCCTGGATTCACCGTGCCGCCGAAAACGAGGCTGCCGCCCATGTTAACTGTCGTGATCTGGTCAAAGGTTGGCGTGACAGCGGGGTTCTGCGCATTGGACGAGCGAATACACCAAAATTGGCTGCTGATTCCAGCTCCGCCGCCGATGAACAAGTTTCCGTCGCTCGCGACGTCGAGTGTTCCCCATTGAGGCTCGTTGGGAATGCTGATCGGACTCTGCCACGTTGCTCCACCGTCAGTCGAGCGACTGAATCCCCCAAATTCGCACGCAAAGATTTCGGTCCAGAATTGGTATTGGAAACCGTGACCCATGCTGGTGGGGGTCCTATCGATGGTGAACCATTCCTTGTCGCCGCTGTGTGCGCCTCCATCGGGTGACTGCTCCGTCCATGATTGTCCGCCGTTCGTGGAGCGCCAAATATCGCCACAAAATGTTTCGACTAGCAGGCTGAGATAGAAAAAGGTCCCAGTCTCATCAGAGTTTGTCACTGGGTCGCTTCGGAAGACGCCATTTTGCAGCACGCCTGGGAAATGCCATGTCAGGCCGGAATCCGTGGTATAACCATAGCCGGCCTGACGGAAGTGCGAGTTGATGGTATCAAACGGCCTCCAGCCGATCGCCACCTTGTTGCCGTCTGTTGGATCAACCGAAATCGACGGCTCGTTCGCAGCGTCGCCGACGATGTTGTTTCCATTTACGTCAACGTTGACCTGGTAGCTGACGAATGGGCCGAACTTCGAGATCATTCGCGGCGAACTCTCCAGCCGGTAGGTGCCGAGCGGGGCAGGCGGCATGCCGCGTTTCTCGAGCGGCTCGGGGAAACGGTCTGCGGGTGCTGTTTGGGCTGAAGCCACGCAGAGCGAGGTTGTTAAAGCGAGAAGAATAAACAGGTTGCCTGAAACGGTAGAAGATCTCATTGCGTCATTGAAGCGGTGAAGTTTGGAGCGTTGAACCCGTAAGCGATTTGCAAATCCCGAATCTGGAACCCGAATCGCTGCACGGGCGGGCTTCCATAATGCAGAACCGCAAAGTTGTCGAGGAATATTCTGCCAACATTTTGGTAACAACATTGAAACCTGGATTCTCCATAGCCGCCTCGCTGTGTCGAGGCGTTGATCGCGTTGGCCTCAGCACGGCGACACAGCGCCGTGGCTACACTCTATCAATGATCAGCAGAAATTTCGGTGAGCGGAAATTTCTATGGCCTCGGCGCGGGTGTGGGACGAGCTCTTGGCGTAGGCTCAGACCTCGGTGTCGGTGTGGGTCTGGGAGTCGCCGTTGGTGTTGGTGTTGCCGTAGCTGTAGCGGTAGCAGTCGCTGTAGCTGTAGGGGTCTGTGTCACCGTTGGAGAAGCTGTCGCTGTCGCGGTAGGTGTGGGCGAGGCAGTAGGCGTAGGAGTCGGCGTGCCTCCGCCTATCGGAGACACGCGCACGTAATAAACGTCTTCTTCGTGTTGGCCGCTGTTGGGGTTGAAGTTAAACGTGGCCGAATACGCCACATTGCCACCCGTGTCATCGGAAACAATGGTGATGTAGTCGCCGATCTTGCTCTGGTTCGGATAGCCTTCGAAGGGGTTGAACGCATCGCTCACAGTAACGTTAGCCGACCAGGTCACGCCGGCATCGGTGCTGTAGGAATAAAACAACTGTGAATCCGTGTTATTGGCAGCGTTGCGCGTGTCATACCAAACGGCATCGAGCCGGCCGTTGGGCGCTACTGAGAATGTGCCGAACCAGTGCCACTTGCTGGGATTAACCGGGTCGTCGTTGATCTTTTGCGCCGTGCTGAAGGTTAGCCCACCGTCAGTGCTGCGCACAAACATCACGTCCGTTGTGCTTCGGCCGGGAGGCACCACGCTCGCCAGCATGTAAATGTTGTTGTTCGTCGCCGTCCCGGAGCGGTCCACAGCCAGGAATAACTGTCCAGTCAGTCCTGCTGGATTGATCCCGCCGAAACCCAGATCGCCGCCCATGTTAACCGGGATGACTTGGTCAAAGGTCGGCGTCTGGCTCCCGATCTGCGCATTGCTCGACCGCACACAATAAAACGTGGTGAATCCTTCTCCGCCGACAAACACGTTGCCATTGGTGTCCACATCGAGCGTTCCAGTTGTCGGCCCGTTAGGTATAACGATCGGAGACTGCCAGGTGACTCCGCCGTCCGTGGAGCGTTGGAATTGCACGCCGCCGCCGCTACAGTTAATGCCGTCGTCTGACTGGTATTGGAATCCATGTCCCGGGCCGTTCGTCTTATCGATGGTGAACCAC
>JBKOYE010000069.1:0-16997 GCA_046725275.1 Verrucomicrobiota bacterium | reverse complement strand
GTCACGATGCCCACGGTACCACCGAATTCGTCTACAACAATCGCCAGGTGCGCGTGCCTGCTGAGAAATAATCTGAGCAGATTCTCCAGCGGCATCATCTCTGGAACCGGAAGCAACTCGTGCTTGATGTTCATCAAATCGGGATGCGGATCGCGCATCATCGGAATCAGTTCCTTGATGTGAATGAGGCCGATCGTGTTATCCAGATTCTCGCGGCATAGCGGGAAGCGCGTGTGCCGGGATTCGATCGCCTTTTTCACGTTCGTTTCGAAATCATCGTCCACGTCCAAGTAAACGATTTCGCCACGCGGCGTCATGATATCGCGTACGACCCGGTCCCGCAGGTCAAGCACGTTGAAGACAAGTTCACGGCCGAGAGGCGTGACCTCGGCTGATTTTTCGCTTTCCCGCACAATCAAGCGCAGTTCTTCCTCGCTATGTGCCAGCTCTCCTTCTGCAATGGGTTCCACGCGAAGAATCCGCAGGAGCACCCAATTGCTTGCGGCGTTTAGAAACCAAATCGCCGGCTTGAAAATCACGTAGAACCATCGCAGCGGCGCGCTGACGAACAGGGCAGAAGGCATGGCCTTGCGGATAGCCAGAATTTTTGGCGCTTGTTCGCCCACCACGATGTGCAAAAACGTGATCGCCGAAAAAGCCAAGGCGAAGGAAATCGACTTGATCACGGCGGGTGATTCGATTCCTGCCAAAGTGAAAAACGGCTGAAGCATCCGGGCGAGGAAAGGTTCTCCCAGCCAGCCAAGGCCCAGGCTTGCCATGGTTATGCCGACCTGACACGCAGACAGATAGGCATTCAGATTGTCCTTGATCGCTCGTAATAGACCAGCTCGCTTGCTGCCGGTGGCAGCCATCGTGCTAAGATGGCTCGTCCGAATTTTGACGAGCGCAAATTCAGCCGCGACGAAGAAACCGTTCAGTAGCACGAGCACCAAAATGGCGAATAGTTTGCCAATCAGCACCATGGGCGGGTCCCAGTGCTGCACAATTGTTTCGGCAATTGGCGCCAGAGCGAGGGGAAACATTAAACAGTTCATCTGTAGCAACCCGGACGCGCCCGGCTAACGCATCTCAAAGCTGTGCGGCTACAATTTACCAGCTTGACTTGGTAACGCCAGGGATCAACCCCTGTGAAGCTAGTTCCCGAAAGGCCAGACGCGACATCTTGAAACGGCGAATGAAAGCGCGGCGGCGGCCGCTGACTTGGCAGCGGTTCACGACACGCGTCGGACTCGCGTCACGTGGCAGTTGCGCGAGACCCGCATAGTCTTTTTTCGCCTTTAGCTCGGCCCGCCGCGCGGCGTACTTTTTCACGGTAGCGCGCTTGCGTTCGTTGCGATTGATCCAGGCTGTCTTGGCCATAAAAAGTTCTGACTATAACGGCAGCCTCGTAATTTGCAACGGCGACTCCAACGCCCTAGCCCAAAGCCGCCGCGCGCCGTCTCTGTTTCACCAGTGCGCTCGTGGAACGGCGAGCACCGTCTCGAGCGGAACCGCGCTTCTGTTTGACGGCTTGTGTCCGATTCAGGCTGTCCTGTAAGACCTTCACCAAGTCAACCACGTTTGTCGGCGCCGGAGCAACTGGCGCTTTTGCCGCGATCTCCCTATGCTGGGCCTTCTGCTCGATGATCTCCATCAGCGCTGTGCGGTATTCGTCCCGATATTTTTCCGGCTTCCACGCTTCGGACATGCTCTCGATAAGTGCCTGCGCCATTTTTAATTCCTTGTCGGTCACGGCGGCGTTCGAGCCGTTCTGCAACACTTCCGCGCCCAAGATTTCGCTGGCAAAATGCATCAGCTCTAAAATCAGGAACAAGCCGTCCGGTTTTACAGCGGCTAGGTGCTCACGGTTGCTGATCACAACCTTGGCGATACCGATCTTGCCGGTGCCGCTGAGCGCCTTGTGCAAAACTGCGTACGCTTTCTCCCCGCCCTTTTGCGGCTCAAGGAAATACGGCTTGTAGAAAAACTTTGGATCGACCTGCTCCAGATCGACGAAATCGGTGATGTCGATCGAATGCGTGGACTCAATGCGCACCTTTTCGAAGTCCTCATCCTTCATGACGACGTAACGACCACGCTCGTATTCGAAACCTTTTACGATCTGGTCGGCTGGAACTTCTTTCGAGTCTGCTTCCGCCACCTTTTTGTATCTGATAGGGCTGAGATCGCTGGAACGAAGCTGCCGAAAACTAAGCTTCTCCTCACGGGTGGCTGGATAAACGGCCACGGGGATGTAAACCAGTCCGAAGCTGATGCTACCTTTCCAAATGGGACGCATACGACGGAACGCTTTCCCATAGCGGTCGCCCTGTCAACCCTGGCCAGTCGGGGTAAGCACAACTCCCTGCTACGCTGAAATTCCTTGCAACTCGGAGAAACAGTCTGATGTTGGTAGTTGAAATGAGCCTCCTCGCCAGCTTCATGAACTTGGCCGGGCCCGACCTGATCGTCATCCTGCTAATCATCCTTGTTCTGTTCGGAGCAAAGAAACTGCCTGAACTCGCCCGCGGAATGGGTCAGGCGGTAAAGGAGTTCCAAAAGGCAAAGGACGAATTCAATGACGAACTGCACAAGGCTGGAAAGTCTGACGCCGAAGTTGCCAAACCCGATGTAAGACCGGCTCAATCAACTGTCGCGCGAACTGAGACCCAGAGCACTCCGGCCATCACACCGCCACAGCCAACTGCTGCGGTCACGCCGGGCGATAAGGCCGATCAGGTTTAGCTCTGGCAGGGTTGTCGCCTTGCGACTACCGGACACCGCAGTGCGGCCGGGCTACCTTGTTCTGGTACTCTGCACGTTTGACCGAACACGCAATTTACGGCAAAATCCCCGCTCGTTTATGTCTGAGCCGGATTTGCGCGCCCAAATCAAGGAGATGCTGGTGAAAAACCTAATGCTGCAAGTTACTCCTGAGCAGATCGGCGACGATCTCCCGCTTTTCGGCCCGGATGGACTCGGCTTGGATTCCATCGACGCGCTGGAGCTGGTGGTAAGCATGGAAAAAACATTTGGCGTCGGCGTTCCAAACTCGGATGTAGCCGGGAAAGCGCTTCGGACTGTAAACACGATTCACGATTACATTCTCGAAAAACGCGCCGCGGCTGCGTAGGATCTCTGGCGGCGCAGCGCCGACGCAATTCGCCGTGAACATTCTCTACGTAGAGAGCAGCCGCAGCTGGGGCGGACAGGAATATCGCACCTGCTTGGAGATAAACTGGCTCAACGCGCACGGGCATCAGGCGTGGTTGATCTGCAACCCAGAAAGCCAGGTCCACTCCAAGGCCTCTGAACTCGGCACACGCATGATTGCAATGCCGCTACGGAGCCGTGTTGACCCGCTCTGTTCACTCCGGCTGTGGAAATTTTGCCGGGAAAACCGGATTGATCTGCTCAAAACGTACAGCTCGAAAGATCACTGGATATGTCTGCCGCTCTACCTTTGCGGAATTCCACTCAGTCGTGCGCGCTGCGTCACCGATCCAATCGGCAGCCGAAGTCGCGCATTCGTTTTCAAGCACGGCTGCTCGCAAGTCGTGGCGGATGCATCGGCGATCAAGCGTCAGTTGGTGGAAGAACACGGAGTCGATCCTGCAAAGATTGAAGTCATCGGTTCAGCTGTCGATTTGAAAAAATTCAAGCCTCCGCGCGACCGAACAAAATTCCGCCGCGAAATCGACGTAGGCCAGGACGCGCCGCTGATTGGAAACGTCGGGATGATTCGTCCAGACAAAGGCCAGCTCGAGCTGGTCAAAGCGGCGCCGCTCGTCTTAGAGAAACGTCCCGATGCTCGCTTCGTTATTGTTGGCCAAGGGACTGGAATTTTGAAACGCGGCATCAATGTAAGGAACGCAATCGATCGCGCCGGGCTTGCTGACAAAATCATCATGGCCGGCTATCGTTGGGACACTCCTGACGTTTACGCAGCATGTGACATGATCGTGATCGCGTCGTTGCGCACCGAAGCCTCGCCGATTGTTTTACGTGAAGCTTTCGCCAGCGGACGACCTGTGATCGCTACGAAAGTGGGCGACATTCCGGAAATTGTTCAGGACCGTGAGAATGGTCTGCTCATCGAACCAAGGGACACTCAGGCGTTGGCGGCTGCGATCATGGAATTCATTTCCAATCCGCAACTGGCGGCGCACTGCGCAGCGAACGGGCTGCGTTACGCGACCGAAAATTTTTCATTCGACAAAATGATGGAGGCAAAGCTGCGCGCTGATCTGAGGGTGCTTATGGAGGGGCGATCGATCCCGGCGTCGCAGGAGCTTCGCCCTCCATCACAAAAACTCAGCTAGTTGCAGAAGAATTGATCGCGTCGATCAATTGGCGAAAACGTCCAAATCTGGCGCGAAATGGCGTGAAAATCAGCCGGGGCAGGTTCGAAATGTCGAGCTCATCCTTTTCGTCGGAAACCGCAGCGCCCTGGACAATTTCGCCACGGCGCACGATGTCCGCGAACTGTGTGTTCAGATCTGCAATCTTCTTGTTCGATAAGGAATGATTGAGGCGAATAACGAACCGCTCTCCCACCCAGCGAGCCGAATGAAAGATTTTGTAGAATTGCATGATCTCCGCGGCGGCTTCTTGCACGCTGTGCTTGATTCTGAAAAACGCGAAGTCTTCTTCCGAAATGAAGCCAAACTTGAGCAGGCGCTCGGTAAGAAATTGCACCCAGGTCTCCCAGTATTTTCCGCCTGGCTGGTCCAACAGTACAACCGGCGCGATACGCGTTTTGCCGGTCTGCATCAGCGTGAGCACTTCGAAAGCCTCATCCATTGTTCCAAAGCCGCCGGGGAACAGTGCGAAGGCGTGCGCCTCTTTCACGAAGCTCAATTTCCGGGTAAAGAAATAATTGAGCGTAATTAGTTTCGGATCACCCTCTTTCACTTCGTTTATCCGCTGTTCCGACGGTAAACGGATATTGAGCGCAAAGCTGTGTGCGCGGCCTGAGCCTCGCTGCACCGCACCCATGATTCCGTCGCTGCCGCCGGTGATCAGCATGAAGCCGTGCCTGACCATTTCGCACGCGAAATCAGTCGCCACTTTGTAGTCGGGTGAATCGGACTGAGTTCGCGCTGATCCAAAAACGACGACTTTCCGTAAGTGCTTGAACGGCGCGAAAAATTTCGCCGCGGAACGCATTTCCTTTACAGAACGGTTGATCAGCTTGAGATCGGCTACGCTCATTTCGTCGCGCCCGATCTTCAACGCGGTCGTGATCATTTCCTCGATTAGCGCCGGAGATTTTTGGATGCTCCAATCGTAGACCAGTCTTCTGACCCGCTCATCAAACGGCGGACCGACGCTCCAACGTCCTTTAGCTGCTCTCTCGAGCGCGCGATCAATTGCTTCTTCCGGGGACGCTTCCATGTGAATGCAAGTTTCGCTTAAACGGAAATCAAATCCTGCAGAATCTCACGCATATGACGGATCGGCAGCGAATAATGGCCTTCGTTCTCAATGAAACGCGCTTTGCAATTCGGCAAACGCCTTGCGAGTTCTTCCGCAAGGAGAACTGCAAAAGCGCGGTCTTCCTTTCCGTGCCAGAGTCGCACCGGCGCGCGCACATCCTCGACCGCGAACCCCCACGGCCGCGCGTAAATCTGCGCATCGGTCAGGACACCTTCGACCGAGCCGCGCCAGGCACGCCGTTGGCTTTCGAAGATCGCTTCGAACGCTGCATTGTCGCGCAAGCTTGCGGCGTCGCAGGACCGCAACAGCAGCATCTTTAAAATCAGCGGACGAAGCCGGACTGGTGCGCGGAATGATAAAAACGGTCGCGCCAGATGAAACGACCACCGCAATAGTTGTGGACGGCTTCGATAAAATGCCAGCATCCATCGGTAAAGCGGCAGCAATCCTTTGAGATCCTGAAGCTCGGCAAACGGAATCACGCCGCCTACGACTGCAATTGCACGCACCCGTTCCGCCAGTGCCGCTGCTGTCGCATAAGCGTACGGCGCACCGCCAGAGATCGCGAGCATTCGAAATTCGCCGACGTCCAGATGATCAACGAGTCTTTCGAGAAGCCGCGGCCAGTCGCTCAGCTTCCGATCGGCTTTCATGCTCGAGCCGCTAATGCCCGGCCGATCAGGTGAAATGATACGAACACCGAGAGAGCGTGCCGGTTCATCGGCGAGTTGCGCCATGGTGCGCGAGCTCGGCCAGCCATGACAGAATATCACCGGCGCTCCAGTTGGTTCGCCGTATTCTTCAAAAGCAACAACGGCGCCGTCGTGAAGTTGAACGATATTTTGCCTATTCATTTACCGGCATCGTCATTTTCGCACTTGTATTGCAACGCTCCAATCTGTAGTCCAAAGTGTATTACTGAAAAGCATTCTGCTCTTCGCAGCTCTTGTTATGAACGACTACTCGCAACCGCCGCCGGGAAAAATCTCGGAGCACGGCAACGGAATCGGCGTACCATCACCTGAGGAAGTGGAACGACGCGCCAGAGAGATCGCCATGATCGATGAGCGCAACCCCGACGAGTTTACGGAGGCGGATTGGGCACAGGCGCGCCACGAGCTGATGGGCGAGGAAAACAACGTGCCTCCCGAGGAAACTCCCGACAACGCCGATATGACCGAAGAATGGAACGTGATCGCCAGTTCCAAAGGTCACCGTATTCCGCGTCCCGGCACTGAAGAAGAGGAAAGCGTGGGTGAGCATCTCGTGATCGAAGGTGTAGAGGAAGCAACTCACGATCAGATGCTCGAAGCGCGGCGGGAAGAACTCCAGCAAGAGGGAGAAAATCCTTGAGCCCAGCCTCGGTTGAGACCGCCACCGGCAGGTCGGCGGCGGGACGATCTGTTTCGTCCGCGAGTCAGTCTCGGGTCGAACGCCTGCGCGATCGTTTCCATCAAATCAGAAACTTCACCAATTCGCTGTGTGCGGGTCTTGAACCGGAAGATTGCGTCGTGCAATCAATGCCTGACGTCAGTCCTACCAAGTGGCATCTCGCCCATACCACTTGGTTTTTCGAGACGTTCATCCTAAAAAGGTTCGTCCCCGGGTATCGCGCCGAAATTCCGGAGTACGCTTATCTTTTTAATTCCTACTACAATGCCGCCGGTGACATGCACCGTCGCGACCTGCGCGGATTGATCTCGCGGCCAACCGTCAGCGCAGCGCAGCGCTACCGCGCATCAATCGATTCGCACATCGCCGATCTGCTCTCAAATGCAAACGAAGGTCTGCTTGATCAAATCGAACCGATTCTCGTCCTCGGTATGCATCATGAACAGCAGCACCAAGAATTGCTCATCACGGACATCAAGCACGTCTTTGCGCAAAATCCGCTCTATCCCGTCTTCCGGTCCGGTGGGGCGCGACCGCCGGGCGCGCCGAAAACCGCCACGATGCAATTCGTCAACTTTGAAGAAACAGTTGTCAAAATCGGTCACGACGGCCGCGGGTTTGCTTACGATAATGAAGGACCGCGGCATCAAGTTTTGGTTCCGGCATTCGCGCTTGCCTCGCGCCCGGTAACGAACGCCGATTACATCGCATTCATCGAAGACAATGGTTATCGGCGGCCGGAATTCTGGCTGTCGCTAGGATGGATGACGGTGAACGAACAACGATGGGAGGCCCCGCTGTACTGGACAAAACGCGACGGCGCTTGGTGGAACTTTACGTTGTCAGGTTCTCGCCCCGTCGATGAATCCGAGCCGGTGGCGCATGTTAGCTATTTCGAAGCCGACGCGTATGCCACCTGGGCAGGCGCTCGTCTCCCGACGGAGTTCGAATGGGAGCGCGCCACAGTCGATTGTTCGATCGAAGGCAATTTCATCGAAAGCGAATTGTTTAATCCCACTACTGTAGCGCCGAAAGTTTTCGGGGCTGCTTCAGTGGACAAACGGGCACAAGTCCAAGACCTTCATCAAATCTTCGGCGACGTTTGGGAATGGACGCGCAGCGCCTACTCCCCCTACCCCGGCTATCGCGCCGCACCCGGCGCGCTCGGCGAATACAACGGCAAATTCATGTGCAACCAATACGTCTTACGTGGCGGTTCCTGCGCGACATCGCGCACTCACATCCGCCGCACCTATCGCAATTTCTTTCAACCGGAAAAACGCTGGCAGTTCACCGGAATCCGACTCGCGCGCGACCCAAAGTGATTTAGTAGGCACAACCGTCCGGTGTGCCGCGATCCCATAATCTAAAATGACCGGCGACGCACAAACGGCCATACAGTCACCGTCTGAGGTTCCACCAACGTCAGATTTCTCCACGGACGTTGTCGCCGGACTTTCGTCGAATCCGCACACCCTGCCGTGCAAATATTTTTACGATGAGCGGGGGGCGGCTTTGTTTCAAAAAATCTGTGAGCTGCCAGAATATTACGTCACCCGAACGGAGATCGACATACTGGATCGAAATCGCGCCGAGATCGCATCACAGCTCGGACCGGATATTCAGCTCATCGGGCTCGGCACAGGCGCCGGCACAAAGACCCGTATCTTGATCGAAGCGCTCGAGAATCCTGCGGTTTACATCCCGGTTGATATTTCAGAAAAGCAACTGCGTGAATCCACTGCTCTTTTCCAAAAAATTTTCCCACAGTTGGAGATTCTGCCCGTGTGCGCCGATTATTTGCAGCCTGTGGTGTTGCCTTCGCCCCGTCACAAATCTGCGCGGAACATCGTTTATTTTCCGGGATCTACGATTGGCAACTTCGAACCGCACGAAGCCGTCGAGTTTTTGCGTCGGATCGCGAATGTTTGCCGCGGAGGCGGCGGGCTGCTCATCGGCGTGGATCTGAAAAAGGATCAGCATGTGCTCGAAGCCGCTTACAACGATCGGGCCGGCGTCACCGCGCAGTTCAATTCAAATTTGCTCGAGCGCGTGAACCGTGAACTGGGTGCAGACTTCGACCTGGATCAGTGGCGGCACCGCGCAATCTACAATTCAAACGCGGGCCGAATCGAAATGCATCTCATCAGCGAAATCGATCAGTTTGTGCATCTCGACGAACACAAGTTCCACTTCCGGCGCAGCGACAAAATCATCACTGAGTTTTCGTACAAATACGCTCCGGAAGAGTTCGCGGCCCTCGCCAGCAAAGCGGGATTCGAGTTTGTTCGGATGTGGACCGACGACGCGCGTTTGTTTGGCATTTTCTATTTCAGCTGTAGCGGGGATAGCTGATGCGGACGGCGGTCAACGCCTGCGCCGTCACAAACCCGATGTTACAAATCTGTGGCGGCAGCCGTGTCGGCTGCACCAGCTAAATCATCCGCGCTTGCAGGCGATACGCCTGCGTCTACAGAATGTCGAATTGACATGAGCGCCCTCGTGAAACTGGTGGACGTCGGTAAACGCTATGGTGGGGACGTTGCGCTACAGCGAACAAGTCTTTCGGTGGCACGCGGCAAAACGACTGTGCTCATCGGTCCGAGCGGCTGCGGAAAATCGACTTTGCTGCGGTTGGTCATTCGCTTGATCGAGCCGGATTCCGGCTCGATCGAGTTCGATGGCGAGCCGATCACGGCTCAGAACATCGACGCGCTGCGCCGCCGAATTGGTTACGTTATCCAGGAGGGCGGGTTGTTTCCGCATCTGACGGCGCGCGCCAATGTTCTTTTAATGGCGCGCCACATTGGAAAATCCCAGGAGGAAGTGCATGACCGGCTCATGCAATTGTGCGAGCTGACAAGATTTTCTGAAAACCTGCTTCCGCGCTATCCCGGCGAACTTTCCGGGGGTCAACGACAACGCGTCAGTTTGATGCGCGCATTGATGCTTTCGCCGGAGCTGTTATTGCTCGATGAGCCGCTCGGCGCGCTCGATCCGCTGGTGCGCGCTTCGTTGCAAACAGATCTCAAAGAAATTTTCGCGCGCCTTGGCCAAACGGTCCTCTTCGTCACTCATGACTTAGCTGAAGCGATTTATTTCGGCAACGAGATCGTGCTGATGAATGAAGGCCGGATTGTGCAGAAAGGTTCGGCCGCCGATCTTCGCGACAAACCTGCCGACCCTTTCGTGTCCGAGTTCATCAACGCGCAGCGCGGAATCGCGACGCTATGAATTCAATCATGAAAGCGGGCTGCAACGAATGCGAAGCAACGGCCAGGCTTTCAAAGCAGGACATGGATCAATCTGGAATCCAGGAATCCAGGAAACAGGATTCAATCATCGAAACATTACTGGTATCCTGGCTTCCAGATTTTCTTCTGATTCTTTCCTGCGTTCCTGTTTTCCTGATTCATTCGTCTTCTGCTGCCGATGTCGTCATCGCTTCCAAGAAATTCACGGAATCCTATGTGCTCGGCGAAATCGCGACGCACATCCTCATCGATGCGGCAATTCCAACGGAACATCGTCAGGGCATGGGTGGCACGATCATCCTCTGGCAAGCGCTGCACGGGGCGCAGATCGACGCGTATCCGGAATACACGGGGACCATCGCGCAGGAGATTCTTAAAAGTGATCGAGCGTTGTCGCTCGATGAAATTCGCGAGTCACTC
The DNA here is from genome assembly GCA_046725275.1 of Verrucomicrobiota bacterium. Classification (GTDB taxonomy): domain Bacteria; phylum Verrucomicrobiota; class Verrucomicrobiia; order Chthoniobacterales; family UBA10450; genus Udaeobacter. The sequence continues at coordinate 6,492 of JBKOYE010000069.1, read as the reverse complement.
GCCAAATTCGGCGTGGGCATGACCGCGTCGCTCGGGTTTAGCAACACATATGCGCTGGTGACGCGACGCAGCGACGCGCAACGGCTGGGGATTCGCACAATCAGCGATCTGCGAAAACATCCCGAGCTTAAACTCGGGCTCACGCATGAATTTCTCGAACGGAAGGACGGCTGGCGACCGTTGCGCGAGCGCTACGATCTGCCACAGCAAAATGTCATCGGGATCGATCACGCACTCGGTTACACCGCGCTCACGAACGGCTCGATCGACGTAAAAGATGCGTACTCAACCGACGCGAAGATAGAACAAAACGATCTTGTCGTTCTCGAAGATGACCTTCGCTTCTTTCCGAAGTATGAGGCGGTCTTTTTACTCCGTTCGTCGATGCGCGCGGATGCGATCGCTGCGCTGCGTCGCGTGGAAGGAACGCTAGACGAAAAACGCATGATTCGCCTGAATGCGGAGGCGGAGCGCACAAAGGATTACACCAGAGCAGCAAACCTTTATTTCAATGTGGAAGTGGCCTCAGCGTCGCGATCGTCGGGGCACTCAGGCCCCTCCCAGTTTGGTGAATCCTTTCTGCACAAGCTCGCGCGCTGGACGCTTCGCCATCTCCAGTTAACCGGATTTTCCCTGCTGCTTTCTGTGATCATCGGCATTCCGCTTGGCATCGTCGCCAGCCGCGGCAGGGCAGTTGGCCACGCGATCTTGGGTTTCGTCGGCGTAATGCAAACCATTCCGTCGCTCGCCCTGCTGGCCCTACTTGTTCCCCTGCCCTTCTTTGGGATTAGCGTTCGCACTGCGATCGCCGCGCTTTTTCTTTACGGCTTGTTGCCGATCGTGCGCAACACCGCAACCGGTTTGCAGGACATCCCGCGATCCCTGCGCGAATCCGCTGTCGCCCTGGGACTCAGCCCAATCGCACGCCTTTGGGAAGTTTATCTGCCGATGGCGTCGCGATCCATCCTCTCCGGAATCAAAACCAGCGCCGTGATCAATGTCGGCACTGCCACGTTGGCCGCATTAATCGGCGCTGGCGGCTTGGGCGAACCGATCATAAGCGGCCTGAATTTGAATGACCACGTGACGATCCTCGAAGTGGCGATTCCCGCGGCTGTGCTCGCGCTGCTTGTGCAATGGTCTTTCGATCTGCTCGATCGCGTCGTGATTCCCAAAGGATTGCGTTTATAGGTGGATCGGCTTCTCCGAAGGCGATGTCAGAGGATCGCCGAAGGCGCAGATTAAATCTGGCGGCAAAGGCGCATTCATTTGGCAACGCGTTGAAGACAACGTGTTCCACCTTTGCTCATTCTCGTAGCCGCGTTTAGTTAGAAAATATGGCAATCGCTTCTATGAACCCTGCTACAGGCGAAAAACTGAAGGAGTTCTCTCCGTTCGATGATGCAGAAATCGAGAAACGGTTGAGCCGCGCGGAGAAAGCATTTAGAACATATCGCCGCACGACGTTTACAAAGCGCTCGGAGTTGTTGCACGCCGTATCGGAGTTGCTGTTCCAGGAAAAGCAAACATTTGCGGAGATCATCACGCTCGAGATGGGGAAACTGTTGCGCGATTCATTCGCCGAAATCGAGAAGTGCGCACGTGGTTGCCGGTTTTACGCGGAGAACGGTGCGCGATTTCTCGAAGAGGAACCGGCGCAAACCGATGCGGCTGAAAGTTACGTCGAGTATCAGCCGCTCGGACCCGTGCTGGCGATCATGCCGTGGAATTTTCCTTTTTGGCAAGTGTTTCGATTCGCCGCGCCTGCGCTAATGGCTGGCAACGTCGGCTTGCTAAAGCACGCGTCGAATGTTCCGCAATGCGCGCTTGCCATTGAGGAAATCTTTTGCCGCGCCGGATTCGAAGACGGCATTTTCCAAACGCTGCTGATCGAACCGGAGCAGGTGGAAAAACTGATTGTTGATCCGCGCGTCAAAGCCGTAACGGTGACGGGGAGCGAAAAAGCCGGAGCAGCAGTCGCGAGCGCGGCCGCGCGTGAGATCAAGAAAAGTGTGCTTGAGCTTGGAGGCAGCGATGCGTTTATCGTCATGCCGAGCGCAAACTTCGAGGGGGCACTGAGCACCGCCGTAAAGGCGCGCACGATCAACGCCGGTCAGTCCTGTATCGCAGCGAAGCGATTCATTATCGCCGATGCGATTTACGAGCGCTTTCTCGATCAATTCGTCGATCACATGCGCGCGCTCAAGGTTGGCGACCCAATGGATCCGGAGACTGAGCTGGGTCCACTCGCAACGGAACGAATCCTGCAAGGCGTACACGATCAGGTCCAGAAAACGATCGCAGCAGGCGCAAAATTATTGACTGGCGGCAACCGCATTCACGGCCTTGGATTCTTCTATGAGCCAACGGTGCTCACCGATGTGCCGAAAGACTCGCCGGCGTACCGCGAAGAAGTCTTCGGCCCAGTTGCAGCGGTTTTCCGTGTTCGCGACGCCGACGACGCCATCGAACTCGCGAACGACACCACATTCGGCCTCGGCTCGAGCGCGTGGACGAAAGATCGCGAGGAGCAAAAACTTTTCGCATCGGAGTTGGACAGCGGAATGGTTTTCATCAACGCAATGGTCGCCTCGGATCCGCGGCTGCCATTCGGTGGCGTGAAACGCTCCGGTTTTGGTCGCGAACTCGGCGCCGCTGGCATCCGCGAATTCACAAACACGAAGACGATCTGGATTTCGTGAGGTTTGCAAAGCTGGCCGTTGATCCGACTCGGAGTCAGCGTTGCAATGGTTCGAGTTCCTTTGCGAATCGAAAACCCGTTTTGGCGTAACCGAATGCGGTATAAAACTCGTGTGCCGTTTTACGCGTGAATCGAGTTGTTAAACTCACCCGTCTTACTCCCCTGTTTGCAAAATCTTTTTCCGCTGCGGCGAGGAGCGCTCGGCCGATCCCGATGCGTCGCCGTTGGTTTGAAACCACCAGCGCGATGATTTTTCCAGAAGGATCGTTATGCTCATGGCTGGCGTGAGTGAGCGTGCCGATCATTCCGCAGATTTGATTGTCAATCTCGGCGATAAACGTGCGGCAGCGCGCATCGCTCAGGATTGATTCCAAGCGCTGCCGCATTTCGGCAGTACTTGTTTCGTAGCCGAGGTCGCACATCAGTTGCGCGAGCGCTGCCACATCGTTCATCTCGGAGGCGCGAATCGCGATGTCGACAACCCGGTCGTTAGGCAAGATGGCACGCAATTTCCGGCGACGCTGCAAGTCAAGGCGCCTGCAGCTAGGTGGAGATTGAATCATGTGCACCGGCGTTGATTCCGACGAAGCCTTCCCGTTCCAAATGCAAAATGATCTCTTGGGCCGCTTCCTCGGGTGACAGCTCCCCTGTATCCACCGTCACTTCGGCGTCAGTCGGCTCTTCGTACGGATCCGATATCCCGGTAAATTCCTTTAAGATCCCAGCACGGGCTTTCGCGTAGAGGCCTTTTCGGTCACGCTGCTCGCAAACTTCTACTGGCGTTGAAAGGTGCACCAGGATGAAGCCGCCAAACGGCTCAATCATTGCCCGCACGTCCTTGCGTGTGGAATCGTAGGGCGCAATCGGCGCGCAGATGGCAATCCCCCCGTTTTTCGTGATTTCGGAGGCAACATAGCCAATACGGCGAATGTTGATGTCGCGGTGTTCTTTCGAAAAACCGAGCTCTGAAGAGAGATGTTTCCGCACGAGATCGCCGTCGAGCAGGGTCACCGGCCGGCCGCCCATTTCGAGAAACTTAATCATGAGCACGTTGGCGATCGTCGATTTGCCCGCGCCGGAAAGACCGGTAAAAAACACAGTCAAGCCTTGTTTGTGCCGCGGCGCGAAAGTACGCCGCAGTTCGCGCGCGATTTCGGGAAAGGTGAACCAGGCCGGAATCTCGCGACCGTCGCTTAGCCGTCGCCGCAACTGTGTGCCCGAGAGGTTGAGTACGCGCGAGCCCGAAGGCACTTCATTTTCGGGGAAATATTTATCGCGGTCTTCTACATAGACCATCATCTGGAATGGCACCATCTCGACACCGATCTCGGCTTCGTGTTTGCGAAACAATTCCTGCGCCTCGTAGTGACCGTAGAACGGCTTCCCATCGGCATCGTTGCCTGGCCCGGCATGATCGCGGCCAACAATAAAATGCGAGCAGCCGTGATTTTTTCGAATGATCGCGTGCCAGATCGCTTCGCGCGGTCCGCCCATGCGCATGGCTAGCGGTAATAAAGCCAGCTTGGCCGTGTCGTGTGGATATTTGGAGACAAGCAGTTGGTAGCAACGGACACGTGTGAAGTAATCCACATCGCCGGGCCGGGTCATACCGACGGACGGATGAATCAGAAGGCTCGCTTCAACTTGACTGGCGGCGCGAAATGTCAATTCCACGTGCGCGCGATGCATCGGGTTGCGCGTCTGGAATCCGACGATCCGGCGCCAACCAAGGCGGACGAACTCCGCGCGCAGGTCCGACGGTGTGAGCCGAAGGGTCCGGAAATCGTAATGGGTGGGCAGTTGCAAACCTTCCACGCGTCCGCCCACGTACCAGCCATGTCCCCTATTTAAAAGATAATCGACACCTGGATGCACTGTGCTCGTGGTTCCCAAAACAGCTTGCGCTTCTGCTTTGCGCTCAGGCTCCCAGACATCCTCCACATACAATACAGCGAGCATCACGCCTTCTGAATCCCGCAGCGCGATCTTGCTGCTCCCGGGCTTGAGCGATTTCGCAAACGCCTCCGGCACATCGAGCGTAATCGGGATCGGCCAGAGCATGCCGTTGCTCAATCTCATTTCATGACAGACGCGCTCGTAATCGTCGCGATCCATGAAACCCCGCAATGGTGAGAACCCGCCGCTCACGAGAAGCTCAAGATCGCGGATTTGCCGACTCGTTAAGTCCCAGGATGGAAAATCTGTGGAGCGCGCTTTGAGTTGGGCGGCGTTTTCCGGGTCGAGTACAAGATCGACCAGTTCGCCACCATGCGGCGCAATGAGATGACCGTGAGAATGTGCAGTATCGATATTCGTCATAAAGAGCGGTTTCTATACTATCGAGAGCCTACTGCCGCAACGGCGAGTAAACACGAGACGCCATTGTCACGCAGCGGAAGCACCAGACAAAGCCCGGGTTGCGCGTGTGTGCCGTCGTTCTAACGTTGATTATGCCCGAAACACACGCGACAGCTTACGATTCAAAGATCGAAGGGAATGTGATCTTTACGAGGTTCGATGCGGCGCTCAATTGGGTCCGCAAGAATTCGCTTTGGCCGATGCCGATGGGACTGGCCTGTTGCGCCATCGAATTGATGGCCACTGCTGCGTCGCGATTCGATATTTCGCGGTTTGGCGCGGAAGTGATGCGTTTTTCCCCCCGGCAATGTGACGTGATGATTGTTGCCGGGACTGTGACCTACAAAATGGCGCTCGCGGTAAAACGGATTTATGAGCAGATGCCGGAGCCGAAGTGGGTGATTGCCATGGGGGCGTGCGCGTCCACAGGTGGGATGTATCGCTCATATGCTGTGCTGCAAGGTATTGATCAGCTTCTGCCGGTTGATGTTTATATCTCCGGCTGCCCGCCACGTCCGGAAGCCTTGCTTGCCGGCTTGATGAAATTGCAGGAGAAAATTTCCGGCGAACCCGCTTTTAGAAATCAGAAGCCGGCGCTGGCCGAAAAACTCGAGGAAGTCTTCGCATGAGGATGCTGTCATCCCGAGCGGGGTTGAGGGATCCCGTGGCGTCACCGCTTGGTTTCACTACGAGGTGGAACGCCTGGCCTCGCGGACTTCGTCCAGTGTGTTGCGGTTTTGCCTCCGCGGAGTTTACCCTGAGCGAGCGAAGCGAGTCGAACGAGCTCCGCTCAGAATGAGTGCGGCTTGCCCACCGCTATGAGCACAGAAGAAGTGTACGACTTATTCCAGAAAGCGTTTGGCGAAAAACTTCAGGGCAGAATCGAGTTTCGCGGTGAAACGAGCTTTACGGTCGTCGCAGGTGATCTCCGCGAGATCGCAAAATTCTGTCGCGACCACCTTTCATTCGATTATTTGCTCGACATCACAAGCATCGACAATTTCAGCGAAGAACCGCGTTTCGAAATCGTTTATCACCTCTACTCGATGCCGCACGCAGTGCACGTCCGTTTGAAATTAAAAGTGTCGGAAGAAGTCGGCGCAGTCGACACCGTTTCGGATATCTGGCCGACAGCCGACTGGCACGAACGCGAGATTTACGACATGATGGGAATCAAATTTAACGGCCATCCCGATCTGCGTCGTATTTTGATGTGGGACGGCTATCCGTTCTTCCCGCTGCGAAAAGATTTTCCTCTCGCAGGTTTGCCGAGCGAAATGCCCGACGTCGCCTTCACAAAAATCACGCCGCTCGAAGGCGGTCCCTTCGTCACAGTTCCAAGTACTGCAGGTTCAAAAGATCGTGAGCCGCGTGCACGCCCGCGGGAACTGTAGGGCGTCTGTGCCAGACGCCTCGTTCTCAATCACATCAAG
>JBKOYE010000083.1:0-11313 GCA_046725275.1 Verrucomicrobiota bacterium | reverse complement strand
CACCAACCGCATCCCCAGCCAATCACAGTTCGTAGTCGGCACAACAGCAATGCCTACACCTACACCAACGGCGACACCAACAACCATTAGGGTAACCGTGCGCACAAACCCCGATGGCCGCACCTTCTCGGTTGACGGTACTACCTACAGCTCCCAGCAACAGTTCACCTGGGTAGCCGGTTCGAGTCACACCATTGCCACCACTTCACCCCAAAGCGGTGGCTCAGGTGTGCAGTATGTGTGGACGAAATGGAGTGATCATGGAACGATCTCGCACGTTGTCATTCCAACGACCAACAAGACCTACACGGCAACATTCCAGACGCAATACTTCCTTACCATGAGTGCGGGATCCGGCGGCACAGTGGAACCGGCCAGCGGGTGGCATAACGCCGGAAGGAGTGTAACCATAAAGGCAAGACCGAATCCGGGCTTCACTTTTGTCGACTGGGTGGGCAGCGGCACGGGCTCCTATAGTGGGACGAATAATCCAGCTTCAATCACAATGGGTGGGCCCATTAGTGAGATGGCGAATTTTAGTCCCTGATACGAACCCTAGCAATCCAACACCGACACCGTTAACAGAGCGCGTGCCCAGCGAACGCTCGCGCTTAAGCATCAGTGAAACCCCCGGAACCAGCCCCTAAAAATTGCACCCAGCGGAGTTGGCGTTTCCGCCTCGAAGATCCGAACCGGAGCGATGGGCGGGTGGGCTTACAGGCGAGTGCGCATCACTTAACCGGGTCTGACTGAAGGGCCCGTTATGCGCATGGGTTAAAGCCAAGCTTTAACTCCAGAACCAAAGGGCAGCTTTAGATCATCTGCGCCTCCGCCAGTCCGATGTTCGATGTTCTGTATTTGATGTTTGCTGCTCGCTTAGCAGCAGGCTTCCAACGAGTAGAGCGCATAGAGAGCCAAACTTCACATCAAGCCCACACGGACAAGACAGGGGAGTCTGCGAAATTGAATCGGACTAGCCCAACAGCGCGCCTTTACGAAGTCAGACCACGAAGGAACAAACGCGGCGTCGATGTCAGGTAAGCCAATATGATTACGAAAAACCAAATCACCAACGCAATTAGAGAGAGTTTGCGGCGTTTTCTTATCACCGATGTCACGTCGGAAATACCTGAGAAATACGTTACAACCCAGTGTGGAATATGTGTATATCGTGTGTGAAGCTGGCACTCAGACTTGCCCTAATGAGGTTCTAGTGAGGTTCGCGCGCTAGGGAACCAACCGGAGCGGCGAAAATCCGTCCCCGCAAAGCTTTACTGAATCGTTCAGGACGGTTTGCGGTGCGGAGTTACTCAGTTCAAGCTGGGCGCTCACTTTCTGTAGGCCCGCAGTAAGCACTTCCAATTGTTTCTCCAGTTGTTCGACTTTGCGGTGCTCTTTGAGAAACTCGTTGAGCAGCATCGCGTTTACTGCTTCGTAACGCACAGTTTGAGGTTTACCCTCCTTGTCACGGGTGATCAACTCCGGGCTGATCTGCGCCACTTCTTCAGCAATCAAACCAAAGGAGAGCACACGCGCCGGATCGATCGCTTTCTTATAACGGAAAGTCACCGGTTTCAGCGCGAAAAGTTCATGACTAATTGTTTCCTTCTCTCGATGGTTGATCCTGCGAGTGCTGGTCTGAAGTATCGGCGTCGAGCTTTTCAGCATTCGCAACACTGTCCAACCGAAAGTAGAACGTTTTGATCGCTGGTTGAGTGGCAAAGCGTTCTGGGACATCGGCCACGCGCCCAAAGATGGATCAAACCGGCGAAAGCGATTGCCGGATTACAGCGCTTGGGAAATTCATCCGGCCATGAAACTGAAAGTCTAATGACGCCGCTCCGCTACGGAGAAGATTGAGCGATCCGCACTTTAGATTGCGGGCGGAGCAATATCAGGCGTGCAACGATTGACGCACACAAAAATCCCAAAACCGCTGCGCAGACTACATCTGAGAGATAATGCGCGCCGACATACATCCTTGAGGACCCGATCAGAATCGGGATTGGGAGGCACGCAAGGGCGATGCGCCGCCGCGCGACAAACAGGACGCCAAAGAACGCGGTCGACGCGCCGACGTGTCCGGATGGAAATGAGTGATATTTCGAGCTAAAACGCGGTCCGCCCCAACGCGCGTCTGTGTGCACTGACGGGCGCGCCCGTGGAACGCTGCGTTTAATCACCGTTCCCGCCATACCTGTCAGCATCATCGCCAGCAGCATGGCGAGGAAAATTCGGGTCCACTCTCCGCTGCGTCGACGCCACGCCAAGCCCAAAAGAACTAATCCTACTGCCGCATGCAACGGCCAATCGCCTAATAAGCTGACGTAGCGCATGAAATTGCGCATCGCGGTGTTTTGATGCTGCATCATAAAGACGCGCACGGTGTCGTCGAAATGAAATGACATCGCGATCGCGGTCGCCGCGATTACGATCCCGATGAGCCAATACAAAGCAGTGCCGCGCTTCACAAATTAGTTTCCGTTAACGGTTGCAACTCCTACTCTTGCTCATGCTCTTGCTCTTAATCGACCAGAACCGAGCATGAGCACGAGTAGGAGCATGAGGAGGATTAACTCGACCAGTACAAAGTGCGCGATCTTATTTTTTGGCTGCATACTTTTCCACATCCTCGGCACATGGAACTTGCCTCTTATCGATCGGGATGAACCGCGTTTTGCCGAAGCTTCGCGTGAAATGATCGAGCGTGAAAACTACATCGTTCCCTACTTCAATAATCAGCTTCGACTCGATAAGCCTCCCCTCACCTACTGGGCACAGATCGCCAGTTATCGCATTTTCGGCGAAAACGATTTCGCCGCTCGCTTTCCATCTGCAATAGCAGCGGCACTCACAGCCATATTAATATTTGTTTGGGGTCGCAGAATAAGCGGAAAAGAGCTCGGGTGGTGGGCCGCAATCATCTTCACGCTTTCGCTCCAAACGTTCGTTCATGCAAAGGCTGCTGTTGCGGACATGTGGCTGGTTTTGTTCATGACGCTGGCGCACTGGGCAGGATTTGAATTGTGCCAACGCACAACGCCGAACCAAGGAGCGGCGGTCTCCAGATCGCAGTGGGCGATTTGGAAATCGCCCTTCCTTGTTTTTTATCTCTCGCTGGCTTTGGGTTTTCTTGCCAAAGGGCCGATCGCGTGGACACCGCTGCTGACCGTCGCGGTTGTAATCATCTACACGCGAGATTGGCAGTTGTTACGACGGTTTAAATTTGTCGGAGGAATTCTACTGACACTCGTCGTAGTCGCGCTTTGGGGAATTCCGGCGCTGCTTCAGACACACGGCGAGTTTTTTTCAATTGGGATTGGGCGTCACGTCATCGGTCGGTCGTTAACAACGATGGAAGGTCACGGCGCGAGTTCGCTCGGTGTGTACGTGCTGCTATTGCCCTTCTATTTCGTCACGGTCTTCGTCAGTTTTTTTCCATGGTCGATCAAGTTGCCGTGGCTTACTAAGACCTTGTGGCACCGTCGGGACCGGGCAGACGACTATTTGTTCATCGCCGCCGCCGTCATCTTCGTCATCTTTACTCTGGTCAGCACGAAGTTACCGCACTACACGCTGCCGGCGTTTCCGTTGCTTTCGCTTTTACTCGCGCGGCATTGGCATCAGGGAGCAGCAAATGAAAGCCGCCATTTTCCGTTTGCGAGGATCGCGGTCGCAACCGCGTGTGTCTGGATCATAATTGCCCTCGTGTTGCCGCCAATGGTGGCGCGGTTTTTCCCCGCGTATCAACTTTTTGAAGTATCTCGCGCCTCTCTGCAGCCGAACATGCAATTTGCTGCGGTCGAGTTCCAGGAGCCAAGTCTGGTGTGGTATTTTCGTTCCCGCGTCGAAGGTTTTCTCACGCCGCTGAAGACACGTCGCTCTTCTCAGTACATGAGCACTCCTGGTCCACGTTTTATCGTTCTGCCGACGGCCGTAGCGGGCGAACTTTTTGCGGACCCACCGAACAACTGGCGATTCTTCACGGTCAGCGGCTTTAACATCGCGAAAGGCAAACGCATCGATGTGACACTCGTGATGAAATCGGAGTAAGCCACATTTGACGATTCAACGATTTCACTATTTAACGATTCACGACCTAACATGATCACCTTCCTCAACGGCAAATTGGTGAACGCCCTGCCAACACAGGCGACGATCGATGTCGGGGGCGTCGGATATGAAGTATTCATTCCGCTTTCGAGCTACGACAAGCTGCCAACTGTCGGTCAGCCTATTCGCATTCTCACGCATCTGGCCGTGCGCGAGGATGCACACGTGCTTTACGGGTTCATGACGCCTGCTGAGCGCGATCTGTTTCGCTTGCTGGTCAACAACGTCAGCGGTATCGGGCCGAAGCTGGCGCTCGCAGTTTTGAGCGGGATGAGCGTGACCAGTTTTAAAGCTGCCGTGGTGAACTCTGATGTTGCAGCGATTTCGAAAATCAGCGGTCTCGGGAAGAAGACGGCTGAGCGAATTGTTCTCGAATTAAAAGACAAGGTGGGCGTCGCTGCGGCATGGGAAGTAGCGAGCGCAGCGCACGCGCCTACACCCGAGCAAGAGCAGGCAAACGAAGCAGTGCTCGCGCTAATTGCGCTTGGTTACAAACAGGCCGATGCGCATAAGGCAGTGCACGATTTGCAGCAGAAAGGCGAAGGCAAATCGGCGGAGGAACTGGTGAAGCTGGTGCTCAAGAAAATGGCGAGCGGAAGATAATGGATGTTTGATGGAAGATGTTTGATGTTTGATGTGTATCTGCGAGGCCACACCATCATTGAAATCAAACCTCAAACCTCAAACCTCACACCTCGCAGCTTTCACCGAGAAGGAGAAGCTCCAGGAAATTCGCGCCGCTTTCCCAAAAGAAGGCCTGTTTGCCGAAAAAGAGTGGCTTCTTTCACCCGACGCTTTTCCAATCAACAAAAAACTTCTCGCAGACCTCGAGCAGCTCGGGCATCGCCTCTTTGTTTTTCAGCGGGCTTGCAATCAGCTTTATCAGCTCAGTGTTAAGGGGAAGCAACCCGAGTGGGTGGCGCGGTATTTGGACGCCGGTAAGCCGAAAGAGCTGATTGAATTTTCCCGCCGCAAGGAAATCCGCGACGATTTGCCGCATGTAATCCGGCCCGACCTGATCCTTACCGAGAAAGGCTACATTATTGCCGAGATTGATTCCGTTCCCGGCGGGATTGGGCTAACAGGCTGGCTGAATCAGACGTATTCAAAATTTGACGACGCGATCATCGGCGGCGCCGACGGAATGTTGGACGGATTTCTCACCGTGCTGCCAAACGACGGCGACATTGTGATCTCGCAGGAATCAGCGACTTACCGGCCCGAGATGGAATGGGTAGCTGCGAGATTGAACCAGCGGCATGCTGTAGTCCCGCACTCGCGGGATGACTCCGGTTTTATTCGCAATTTCACACCGGCCGGGATTACCGATCCCGGCTACAGCTGGCGCGTTGCGCCAGCGGAGAATTATGAGCCGCAGGATGGACGCGCTGTGTATCGGTTCTTTGAATTGTTCGATCTGCCAAATATTCCCGGAATCGAAAATACGCTCCGCGCAAATTCCGAAGGTCGCATCACCATTACGCCGCCGATCAAACCGTACCTCGAAGAGAAGATGTGGTTCGCGTTGTTCTGGCTTCAGCCGCTGCGCGAGTTTTGGCGACGCGAACTTGGAGAGAAATATTTCATCAAATTACAGGAAGTGATTCCGTACTCCTGGCTGCTCGATCCAACTCCCCTGCCTCAACACGCCGTTATTCCACGATTGGAAATTCACGACTGGCGTGAGGCTGCGAAGTTCAGTCAGAAAGATCGCGATCTTCTCTTGAAAGTGAGCGGCTTTTCGCCGCTTGGCTGGGGCAGCCGCGGCATCGCACTCGGGAGCGACCTACCACACGCCGATTGGGAAAAGCGAATCGAACACGCCTTGGCAACATTCGAATCGTCACCAACGATCCTGCAGCGTTTTCACAAAGGCCGGTTGTTTGAGCACAGCTACTGGGATCCAGGTTCCGGCGACCTGAAGGTGATCAAAGGCCGCGTCCGGCTTTGTCCGTATTATTTCGTTGAAAGTGATCGCGTGAAATTACACGGCGCGCTCGCCACAGTTGCCCCGGCGGACAAGAAATTCTTGCACGGCATGAGCGAAGCGGTCTTGGTGCCATCGAAGGCGCAATAAGCAAAGCGGATCCCACTGGACTGGCGAGCGTGTAAAATTGACGGTACGCTGCATGGCAGCTTCTGTTTTTTTGCGTGCAAAGGCAACTGGATTGCCTCAAAACCGACGCATGATCACAAAGAACATTGGGATGCTGCTGCTCGCGATCTATCTGATTCTCGTCGGAATCACTTCACTCTTTCACGTTGGCATCGGAGCAATCGTGATGGGAATCGTAGCGCTGCTGGCGGGTATTTTGATTTTAATCGGCAGGTAGCTGACGGGTTCAGCTCGCGGAGCGAGAAGACGAGGGCGCGCAGCGTCGTCGCTACAGGCATACAACCTGAGTCACAGTGCGCCGACGGCGCCTGAGATTAGCAAGACCACGATGCTAAGTGAAATAAAAATCTGGATCATCGCCAGAATCTTTGCCCAGCGCGCGAGCAGCGGCGCGTCGGTCGGCCCGAATGTAGAACTTTGTGTGAACGCCACGAACAGATAATCGACAAAGCGCGGATGCCAGCGTGCACACGCAAATTCGGGGCGTTCGTCGTGCGGAATCTGCATTTGTGGAAAAAGGAAACTCTTGCTGCCGAATCTTTTTTCTTTGTGGCGAAGGTGTGGCCCGCCGCCGTCCAGCCGCCAGTACCAAAGAGCAAACACGATCACATTCGTCAGCCAAAGTAGTCCGCCGGAGCGCAAAATCTGTAATGCAGATTCCCGGTGCGTAGGCAAAAGGCGCACCAGCAGAATTACCGACCCGATCAGAGCCAGCGTTGTAATTCCATTGATGATGAATCCAAGAATCCGATTCAGTGAAACTTTTCCCACCCGGTGGCTCACCACTGTTGGCACGAGCAAAACAACAATCACAGTCGGCAACAACCAGATCGGGCCGACAACGACGTTGCGCGGCAGGGCCAGGTAAATAGCACCGATGGCTAGAACCGCGGCTATCGTCTGCCCGCGTGGCTCTGGTTTGTCAACGTACTCTGGCATTTGTATTTTTGCGCATAAACGAAATTCGCGATGTGATCAATAGTTGCGCCGAGCATCGCAGCCGAGCGAACTACGTCATGCTTGCTTTGTATGAGCCGGTCAGCAAATATGGTCGCTCTCGCGTTTCTTCGGGATAACGCTCCAGAGCTAAAGCATGACAAAGCGCCTCTGTTACATCCACGTCGGACCACATAAGTCGGGTACGACTTCAATCCAGTGGTTTCTGCAGGAGAATCGCGCGGAGTTGTCGAAGCATGGCTATTTCGTGCCTGAGAGCGAGACGAAACGCGGCGCACATCATACGCTCGCTGAGTGGCTGACCGGGCTCGACGTGGGAGAGCACCGTGAGCCGTTGGTGAGCCGGTCAATCCGTGCAATTGCTGAGACGCCCGCGGAAACAATCATAATTTCCTCCGAAGCTTTGGCAGGACTCTTGCGAAACCGGCAGCACACGGAATCTTTCTTCAATCGAGTCCGGGAACTGAACCTCGAACCAAAGCTCATCTTGTTCCCGCGGAACCAGCCGCAATGGATCAACTCGAGCTATGCCAGTAGTGTCAAAAGCTTTCGCCGCTCTGACTCGTTCGAGCGAGGCGTGCTCGGGTTCGCCCAATCTCCCGCCGCGAGATTTTCGCGTTGGATCGATCTGGCAGAGACTCACAACGCCGAACTTATCGCTCGACCGTTCACTAAGGAAATTCTTCGTCGCGGCGTCATACCGGAATTTCTCCGGAGCATTGGCATCACCTCTTCAGAGTTTCGAGATCGCGAGGTCCGGCGCAATGAAGCGGTCGGACCATTCACAGTGAGTGTGGCCCGCGAGGTCTTGCGCTCGATAGGCAAGCGGTTGACGTGGCTTCAGGCGAAGAGGTGCAAGGTGGAACTCGCCGAGTATCTTCGCCAGGACCGAATGGTCGACGCCCGCTACTGCGGGCTGACTACCGCGATGGCGCGAAGCGTTGAAGAAGAGTTGCGTTCCGATAATGACACGTTTGCGCAGCGAGTCTGGGATAAATCGTGGGCCGACGTTTTCGCCATTGATGTGAGGGAAGAATTTACGCCTAATGATTTCGAGATCCGCCGGCCCGACTGGTTCACGACACGACGGCTCCGGCGGGCGATTCGTGCAATGAAGATTCGTGCCGATGAGATACTACGGGATCCTGCGATGGCCGTAGAAGCTCCGTGGAATGTCATCGCGCTTCGGAGCGGGTCAGTTCCGAGAGACTGCAGCGAGAACCACCGCGAGTGCAGAGTTTGAAAGAACAGGCGGGATAAATTTGGAGGTCCATGCGGCGAATCGCCATCCTGCTTGTGATTGTTGCAGTATGCGCCGTTTCATTTGCGGCGCTGTGGATTTTTCGCGGACGCGAAATCTCATCATCCATCGATTGTTACTGGACGGTCGAAATCCAGTCCGCCCCGATTCACTCCGTTGCCTATGAAGGCAGTGGCACAGGCGGGATTCTGATTATCAACGACGTCAGTTTGAGTCTGAATGACGCCAAGCCAGGATTGTCGTTGAGCCTTGGCTCGACGAAGGACAATCAACTTGCATTGGCGAGCAGCGGCAAGGTGTTCGCTTTCGGAACGCTGACATCCGCCGCTGAGGACATTGGCGATCGTCTTGCCACCGTGCCGCCTCTGGGCGACCAGGCTTTCCTCGCCACGCGTCACAGCGTGCTCAGTTGGCCAACACCATTTGATCTCAATTTCATGACTGGCAAGTCGCCCTCATGGAAGCGGCACATGTACTATGAAATTCGCTGGAACAAACCGTCTGGCGCGAATTTGGAAATGCTTTGGCGGTACGAGCAATTCTTTTATTCGGGTAACGGCTGGGCCAGCGGATTCATGACGCATGAAGGGTCGACCGGTCTGACCCAAGTAGAGATCAAGGAGTAACCCCGAAAGCTTTCGGGGCCGTTCCTTGAGTATCACGCGCTTCGTAGCATTTTTTCTCTGTGCATCTTTCGCAAAAGTTTCAAAAACTCTTCACCCGCGACGCGGCGGAAAGCCTGTGGGAGCACGCCTGCCGTTGGACGCATCCGGTAAGTTCTCGGCGCATCCTCGGCACGATCGACCAGGCGGAATTGGTGAGGCTGCGCGAGGATTATCCCTACCGGCCGAACGCGCGAAAGATCAACGCCTATGAGGACGCGAATTACTGGGTTGGCGTCAACGTAAAGCGCGTGCAGGACCTCTGGCTTGATCGCTCGCCGCCACTTCAAATCCTGGATCTGGGCTGCGGCCCCGGATATTTTCTCTATCTTTGCCGTCTGTTCGGCCACCAAGGTCTCGGCTTGGATCCCGACGACGAGCCTTTCTTCCGCGGCACGACCAAGTTCTTCGGTGTCAGCCGCGTCGTCGCGCGAATCAATGCGCAGGCGCCTTTGCCGGATCTCGGCAGACAATTCGATCTCGTTACCGCGCATCGCGTCTGTTTCCACCGGATCGCGCGGAGCGAAAACGGCGAATGGCTGGAATGGACAGAAGCTGACTGGAAATTTTTCATCAACGATATTCGGACGCGATTCCTCAAACCTGACGGGCGACTGCTTTTGGAATTCAATCGGCGACAAGACGGCTCTTCATTTTTCACACCAGAACTGCGCGAATTTTTTGAATCGCAAGGCGCGCGAATCGTCCGTTGGAAGGCGTTACTGGCAGCAGATCCAACTCAGCGCCCTCGATATAAACAAATAGGTGGGGGCGATTGACCTCAATCACCCGCGGGCGGTTCGGGTGAACCGCCCTACCGTTGCAATCCGAACGAGCCAGCGCCTCTTCGCAGTTACCTGTTGAGGACCATCTGCGACGCAGGCCGGCTCATCTCGACTTGCGCGCTCACCCTCTGCAAGCCCGCGGTAAGCGCTTCAATTTGCCTCTGCTGCTCCGCAATCTTGGACTCAAAGTCTTTCCTTAGCTGCTCCACTTTGGCGTGCTCTTTCAGGAACTCATTGAGCAACATCGCGTTCACCGCTTCGTAGCGCACGCTGTAAGGTTTGCCTTGCTCGTCGCGAACCACTAGATCCGCGTTTACCTTTTCCACTTCCTCGGCCACCAGGCCAAATTGCACAACGCCATCGGGGTCGAGCTCTTTCTTGTAGTGGAAGGTCACTGGTTTCAGCGCGAGAATCGCCTCACTCACCGCGTCCATTGGCTTTATCACATCCTTGAAACGCGCCGACGATGTAGTCGTGCCGAGATGACCGCTGCCGTCCACGATAACTGTTACACCTGTTGGAACGGTTGCCCCACTGATGCCGGCGATAAAGGTTTTGGTCTGGCTTCCTGTCCTGCCGATGCGGATGGTGCTCGACTCGCCAGCCCGGCCTTCGTTGCCAATGTCGATATTGTTCCTGCCCGTGGTAAGATTTTCACCAGCTAAGGCTCCCAAGGCGATGTTGTTGTTTCCAGTGGTGTTGTTCGAAAGCGCGTTGTAACCGACGGACGTATTGCTCGCGCCGGTTGCATTGAAAATGAGGGCCGAAAATCCTATAGCTGTGTTCTGGGAGGCGTCAATGTTATTGCCAAGGGCAAAGACACCGTCAGCAGTGTTTTGGCTCCCCGTGGTGTTGAGAAACAGAGCCCCCTCACCAGTCGCAGTATTGTTTATCCCAGTAGTGTTACGTGCGAGCGAGTTAGAACCGTTAGCTGTGTTATTAAAACCTGTCGTGTTGCTTTGCAGTGCCGTCCAGCCGGTGGCGGTGTTCGCGCTGCCGGTCGTGAGACTAAAGAGTGCCTGAAAACCCAGCGCCGTATTGTCAAAACCTGTCGTAACACTGAAAAGCGCATCGTCACCCAGGACCGTGTTTTGGTTCGTTAAGCAGCCTTCCTGGCAAACAGCTCGCGCCTGCGGCACAAGTGCAAAGCAAGCGAGCATCAGCGGCATGAGTAGGAGCGTGCGCAAAGGCAAGCAGTGCATTAAATTTCTTGATGGGAGAATTGTGATTTTCATATGAATAGAGAATTAGAAAATCCGGACAGCTTGACAAGCAGAATTAGCAGAGACGCATGCCTTTTCCCGCACCGAAAGGAGCACTCGAAACGTTTTTGAATGTCACGCGCCCCGGCGTAATGGCCGGTGCGCAGCTTTACTGATTGTTGAGGACGATTTGCGGTAAAGATGTCCTCGCTTCAAG
>JBKOYE010000019.1:0-6952 GCA_046725275.1 Verrucomicrobiota bacterium | reverse complement strand
GCCGGCTGTTGATTACGTGAAGGCAGCGGTCGCGCTCCAACAGAAGAACGAAGCGGAAGCGAAGGACTGGATCAGCGCTGCGGAAAAGAATTATCCACCACAGCTAAACAAGCTTTTCGCCGAATCACTTTACGAAATTGGATGGATGGAAAAACCGGCCGGCCAACGGCGAGCTTCGCTACCGCTCATGACCGCGGCCGAGCGCACCGAAAAGACAAAGGCGTTTGCGCGTTCAAAGTTCGAGCAATCACAGCAGGCATTTCGGCAGCGCGATTTTGCGACCGCGCTCAAGCTGGTCGACGAGGCGGACAAGGCCGATCCAAATCAACCCGCCACGCTAAATTTGCGAGGCGAAATTCTGATGCAGCAGGGGCAATTCGATGATGCCGAGACCGCATTCAAAAAAGCGGCCAAGTTGGATCCGAAACTTCGCGATGCGCAATACAACCTCGCGCAAATTCCGTTTAAGAAAAAAGAATACGCAAAAGCGCGAGACCGCTTCGAGACGCTGTATAAACGCATCCCCGGCGGCGACAAGAACCAGGCGGCCGAGCTGATCAAATTCAAAATTTACATGACGCTCTTGATGGAAGGCAAAGAGAGCCGCGCGCACTCGATGATGGAGGAATTCCAATTCACGGGCGACACGCCTGCGCTTTATTACGCCCAGGCTGCGTGGGAGTACAAGCACAACAATTCCCAGAAAGCCGAGGATTGGGCCAATTCGGCCAATAAGATTTATTCGCCGGCGCTCAACAACGTCTTTGCTGATGCGTTTTACGATGTCGGTTGGTTGCAAAGACCCGAAGGCACAACTGCGCCTGCGGTGGCATTTGATACAAGCAGTGTGGCCGGGTCGCAGGCTGAGGGTGGTCCCGCCGTTGAGCCGAGCCCAATCCCGGACAAGGTTGCTGCCAATAAACAGAGCGGAACGCTAGCCTTGGCCCCGGCTCCGAGTGCGCCAGATGGTGGGATGGAACTTGCCAGTGCCGGAGCGACAGCTAACCAGACTAATTTGACCGGCTCGGCTGTCGAGTCGAATTCGTCGCCGGAACAGTCAGCCTCGCAAACCTCTTCGATGAGCAGCGAAGCGACAAGCGCGTCGCAACCTGTCGCCGCTGAGACGGCGGCCGCTTCGACCACAGCCAGCAACCAAAATCAAGCTGAGCAACAGTCTGCTGCCCAAACAAGTCCTCCTGAACAAGTGAGCGTCGCTCCTGCGCCGGCCAAAGTTTCTTCCTCGATCGTTGCCGGTATGTCGGGTCGCAGACTGTGGATTGTCGGTGGACTACTCTTGGCGGCGGTGGTGCTAATAGCATTGGCCATTCTGCCCGGCTTTCGCCGTTACAAATTCACGGTTCCGGGGGCTACGCGGCCGCAGCCTGAGGCTGGCGCCGCAGTATTTAAACCGAGGACAGCGCCGGTGAAAACGAGCGGTTTCCAAGGCAACGGCTTTTCCGCAGGGCCGCGTCAGGTTTCGCTGCAACTCAAACCATGGAAGCCGGCGGTGCGACAGAGTGCGTCGCCGTCGCCGAAAGCTGGTGATGCTTTTGATCGGTTGAAAGGCCTGAAGCCGAAGCCTTCACCAGCTCCTGCTCATGCCAAGCCGCAAGGTGATCAGCCAGCGCCAGTCGCCGCGCCATTCTTTGAGTCGGTCGGCCCAGTGGTAGAACAAACACCGGAGGTCGTGTCAGCGGTCGTATCGCATGAAGCTGAAACAGATGGCTCGCCCGCGATCAGTGAGTTTGCCGAAGCCTCTATAAACGCACCGCAGCCAATCGAAGATGATATCGTGCACGGTCCGGAGGAACCTGTGTTCGCCGCTCAAGAGACGAACGAATTTTCGGAGCGCGCAACGGAAGAAGCTGTGGTCGCCGTTGAGCAGCCAAATGAGGTTTACGCTGGCGAGGCGGAATATGCGCGGCCCGCCGGGGAACCCTCACCGGACTTTTCAGCCGAACCGATCGGAAACGACCAACCGCAAGAGGCGATTTTTGCTGAGCGTGAAGCTCTTGCTCAGCCCGAAGTTTTTGCTGAACGTGAAGCTCCAGTTGTCGAAGCGAATACAGAGTCGATCTCTGATTTTGAACCTGCTATTCCCGTCCAGCCTGTCTTTCCGCAAACAACCACACCTGCAACCATGCCAGAAACTACCCAAACTCCACCCGCTCCGATAGCCAAAGCCCCGGCGCCGCCGGTGCCCAAACCGCAACCGCAACCGCCAGGCCCAGTGCCCGCCCCCGGGATGCAAACCTCTGTGCAGCTTACTTTCTCGTTCGAGATAGCAGCGATGCAGCTAACGCCGAGCTTTAAGATGGGAGTCTTGAAGGTGCGTCCCATATCGAAGCTCGTCACGATGCGTTTGCCTTCGCCTCAGCGCGCGCAGTCTGCGTTGAATTTGCAGGTCGCATTCGAGGTCGTGAAGATTCAGCCAGTTGCAGGCGCGCTGGGTACCATTCGCGTGGTTCCATCTCAGCAACAGCGGCCGGCCATGGGCGGCATGCCATCGTTTGCAGTCGCGGGATTACAGATCGTGCCGAATTCTGAAACCGCGCCGGTCCAGCTCACCCCATCACCACAGGGGCGCGCAACCGTGTTCATCACGGTACCCTCCCAAATCAGCACGCTCGAGTTTTCGCCGACGCTCGAGATTGGATCGGTTACGCTGAATTCAAATTCCAAGCAGGTTGTTGTTCAGTTGCCGGGTACCGGACCGGGCCCCGCCGAAGGCGCGCCAATGTTTGAAATCGCGCACCTCGAGCTCAACGAGGGCGGCGAGATCGTGATGATGCAACTGAACATGCTCGGCGGACCGAAGCGCGCGTAGCCTGACCAGTCTGACTGGTCAGACAATCACCGCCAGTTTAGCGAGCGCAGTTGCTTCGGGAGAAACTCACCGTTTTTTCGAATCAACTTGCCGTCGAAATAGATTTCGCCGCCGCCGTAATCGGGACGCTGAATGCTGACCATGTCCCAATGGACCTGGCTCCGGTTTCCGTTGTCGGCTTCCTCGTAAGCCTGTCCCGGAGTGAAATGGAATGAGCCGGCGATTTTCTCATCGAACAAGATGTCGCGCATCGGGTGGAACACGCGCGGATTAAAGCCAAGCGAAAATTCCCCGATGTAACGCGCGCCCGGATCTGATTCGAGAATCTTGTTCAGTTTTTCTGTCTCGTTGCTTTTGGCATCGACGATCTTCCCGTTCTTGAACTCCAGTCGGATACCATCGAAAGCGGTGCCCTGATAAATGCTGGGCGCGTTGAACGTGATCTGACCTTCCACGGAGTCTTTTATCGGAGCAGTGAAAACTTCGCCATCGGGAATGTTCCGATCACCACCGCAGATCACCGCTGGGATTGCCTTGATGCTGAAACTCAGATCGGTGCCCGGACCCTTGATTTCGACGCGGTCTGTCTTTGCCATCAATCTTTTAAGCGTCTTCATACCGGGTTGTAGTTTGCGGTAGTCAAGTGTGCACACGTCGAAATAGAAATCTTCAAATGCTTCCGTGCTCATGCCCGCAAGCTGTGCCATCGAGGGCGTAGGCCAGCGTAAGACCACCCACTTGGTCCGTTTCACGCGTTGGTCCTGCACAGGGCGCATTTTTTTTCCGATCAATTGCATTTTGTCCGGCGGCACGTCCGCTAATTCCGTGATGTTGTGGCTGCCGCGCACTGCAATGTAAGCATTCATCTTTTTCATGCGCGCCAGCTCATGGCTCGCCATGAGGTTTAGCTGTCGATCCGATGCCTCCAGCGCGAGCGCGCGGTTCACTCGCGCGTGATAGGCCTGCGCAAATGGGACGCCACCCGCTTTCCGCACCGCGCGTACCAACGCGACGGTCATTTCATCGGGAATATCAAAAGCCTCGATCAGCACCGTTTCATTCCGTCTGAGGCGAATGGAATATTCCACCAGCAGTTTTGCGAGTTTATCGAATCGCTCGTCGTGCATAGTCGTTTATCATTCCACCAGCCGGACGCGATGCAACTGTAGCCGCTTGGCGGTGCGAGGCGCCGTGTTGAGCCGCCAAAAGAGAGAGAGAATGTGCGTCGCTCACAGAGCGACGGCTACAGTAAGTTTCGCGGCGAACGCACCATCAAAACCGTCGCGAAAGGGAAGTGTATCTCGTTCCATTTCCAAATGCAGGCCCGGTAACTCCGAAAGCAGACGGCGAACGAGCTGTTCGTTTTCTTCCGGCTCAAGGCTGCACGTGCTGTAAACCAAGACGCCACCTGGCTTTAGCAACCGGAGCACAGCGTGTGTGATGATAAACTGTTCGTTAGGCATTCGGCTGAAATCTTCAAGCCGAAGTCGCCATCGCACGTCAATCCGGCGACGTATCACTCCCGTGTTGGTGCAAGGCGCATCGACAACGATCCGATCAAATGGCGCACTTAAAGCAATTTCTTTTGCAAGACCATCGCGTATCCAATCTTGGCAGATTGGGCGAACAATCGTCGCGCCGAGCCGGGCGACATTATCTCTTAGGATTTGAAGGCGGTCAGGGTCGCGGTCGCACGCGATGATCGTTCCGCGATTTTGCATGAGCTGAGCCAGGTAACTCGTTTTCCCGCCGGGTGCTGCGCACGCGTCGAGGATTCTTTCTCCCGGCTTCGGATCGAGCAGCTGACAGGCGAGCACTGTGCTGGGATCCTGAATATAGCAATGACCGGACTCCAGAGCCGTCGCTGACAAAGTGCTAAACTCTACGAAATCCGGATTGTCTGGCAGCGGTCGGGCGTCCGAATAGAGCTGCAGAAAAGTTTTGAGATCGATCTTTGGCCGATTAATCCGGCCATAGATCGGTGCAGCGCGATTGTTCCATTTGCATAGCTCCTGGGCGTTATCGGCGCCAAAATGTTGTTGCCACCGTTCGACCAGAAATTGCGGATGAGACGTTCGAACAAACAACGGTTGCGCATCAGCCCGTGCAAGAAGCTCGCTTCGCTGCCGCGTTGCGGTGCGGAGCACACCGTTAACAATCGGTCGCTGCTTCTGAGGGGCGAGCGCCACGGTTTCATGAACCGCTGCGTGCTGAGGCGTTTTCAGCAAAAAAAGTTGATATACGCCAAGTTGCAGAATGTCTCGGACACTGCTCTCGACGTGCGAACCGCGCACGCAGCCGATCCAAAAATCGAGCAGGGTTAAATTGCGCAGGACGCCGTAGAACAGTTCCAAGGCAAACGCGCGATCGGAAGGAGTGAGCTCGGCCTTCCCGAGAATTCCCGAGATAACGGAATCGGCGAAGCGTTTTTCTTTTCGCCATAGCCGCAAAGCCGCCAGCGCAGTTTGGCGGGCAGAGTGCTGCGCCATGTTTTCGTTACTGCGGCCTCACGCTCGCGCGTCCGACGGAATAATAATGGAACCCGGATTGCCGCATCGTTTCCGGGTCCAGCAGATTTCGCCCGTCGAAGACGATCGGCGTCCGCATTCTCAATTTCAATTCCGCAAGGTCCACGTTCGCAAATTCATTCCAGTCCGTGGCGATGACGAGCGCTTCGGCATCAGTGATCGCTTCGAGAGCGGATGAGGCAAACTCCGCGTCGGCGATTGCTTTGATGGCGCGGGCTTTGTGCATTCCTTTCGGATCGTAGGCCACGACGTGCGCGCCTTCGCGCAGCAGTTGTTCTACCAGCTCAATCGCAACCGATGAGCGCACGTCGTCAGTATCCGGCTTAAAGGTGAGGCCCCAAACCGCGATTCGTTTTTCGCGCAACACCCAGAGCGTCTCGCGGATCGTCTTCAGGAAACGCGCCTTTTGACCGTCGTTAATGCGTTGCACTTCCCTGAGGAGATTGAATGGAGTTGCAAGCTGGTCACTGATTGCGATGAACGCAGCGATATCTTTTGGGAAACAAGAGCCGCCGTACCCGATTCCAGCGTTCAGGAAATCGCGCCCGATACGATGATCCATCCCTATCCCATCGGCGACTTTCTCGACATCTGCGCCGCTCGCTTCGCAGAGCGCCGACACCGCGTTAATGTATGAAATTTTCAGCGCCAGAAATGAATTGGCGCAATGCTTGATGAGTTCGGCGCTGTTAATGTCCGTCACCAGGATCGGCGCCATGAACGGTTCATACACTTTTTTCATTAGATCGATGGCGTGTTCACTTTGCGCTCCGATCACAATCCGGTCCGGATGCATCAGGTCGGCTACTGCACAGCCTTCGCGCAAAAATTCCGGATTGCTGACGACGTCAAATTTTGCGCCGTGACGGTTGTATCGTTTGATGGATTCCGCGACCTTTTCTCCCGTTTTCACGGGCACCGTGCTCTTGTCAACGATTACTCGATAATCGGTCAACACGCCCGCAATTTCCCGGGCGACTTTCTCCACAAAACTGAGATCGACGTCGCCATCTGGCAGCGGCGGGGTAGGGACGGCGATGAAGATAATCTGCGAGTTCTCGACGGCTTCCTGAATTCTGCCCGTAAAACGCAGCCGGCGCGCTGACACGTTGCGGTGGATGATTTCTTCAAGGCCAGGCTCGTAAATCGGTACTCCGCCCGCTTGAAGCTGTTTGATTTTGTCGGCATCGTTATCGACGCAGATCACATGATGGCCGACATCGGCGAAACACGCGCCTGTCACGAGACCGACATATCCGGAGCCGACAATTGAGATGTCCATGAGTCAACAACGTTGCGGGTGAATGAGCCGCAACACAAGTAGCGGAATGCGACCAGCCGTTGTGGCGTTTATTCGCGCACCGTGGATCAGTCGCCCTGCGACGTAGGGTCGAAGTTCAAATCGAAACCAAATTTCGGGAACGCTTTGAGGGTGACCGTGAACAGGAGACCGTATTCTTTCACTCCAGCATTGTCGCGTATCACTCCGCCGAATGAGGCGACCCAACTTGTCAGGTCCCGGTAAACAGCATAGCGCTGTTCCTGGAGCGTGTCGGTCACGCCTTCGTACTGCTCCTGGACGGCTACTCCCCAGTTG
>JBKOYE010000188.1:0-10416 GCA_046725275.1 Verrucomicrobiota bacterium | reverse complement strand
ATCGCGCCGTCGTTACCGGAACCGGACGTCGATCTTTACATGGGCATCGGTGGTTCGCCCGAAGCGGTGCTGGCGGCGACGGCGATCAAATGCCTCGGCGGCGATATGCAATGCAGAATGTGGCCGCGCGACGAGAAGGAGCGGAAAAGTCTGATCGCCGACGGGTGGGAAAAAGATCTCGACCGCGTCTATGCGGCGGACGACTTGGCCAATGGACAGAACATCATTTTCTGCGCAACCGGCATCAGCGACAGCGCCCTGCTTCCCGGTGTGCGAGCGCGTGGAGGCGTGACGGCGATCACGCATTCGATCCTCATGCGGGCTAAGAGCAAGACGGTCCGTTTCATTCGAGCCCGGCACGATCTACAGATAAAGACGATTCGGCTTCGATCCGACAACCGCGAACACATCCTTTGAGGACCGGTGTGGCCACGGCCCTGTGGGTGGTTGTCAGGCCAAGCCGTTACGCCTGTCTTTGCGTTTTGAGTAGCTTGATTGCGTCGCGCAACTCGGCAGCGCGCTCGTAAAGCTCCTTTGCAATTGCGGTTTCCATTTCGCGCTGCATGATCTCCAGCTTTGAAAGCGGGCGCTTCGACTTCACTTCTTCAAGCCATTCGTCGAGAAACGCGATCTCCGCGCTCTTCGACACGATCTCCGGAAAGTTTGATTGTTGCAGAAAATCCACAATCACCTCGCGACCACGCTCAATTTCCGCTATGGCCTCGGCAAATTTTCCCTGTGCAAGAAAAATAGACGCCTTGGCGCGCGTGTTCATCATAAGCACGTAAGGCCGGAACTGTTGCAGGCCCCAGGAAAAATCCTCGCGATCAGTGTGCTCGTTGACGAAAGTAAAAAGATCGAGATTCCGCTGCGTATCGCGCACGACGCCTTCGAAATCGTTTATCTGAAACAGGCTCAGATAGCGATGATAATATTGGATGCCCTCCTGTTGCAGCTCCGCGCATTGCTCGGGCGTAAGCTCGTAAGCATCGCCCTTCTGTGCGGCCCGGGTGGCGCGCTTCTGGTGGTATTCGAGGAGCGATTCGCAATTGTGCGGACGCCGGCCATCAGGACGTCCGGTCAGTTCCATTTGCAACACACCGAGATCCACGCGCAGTTGCAATTTTTCGCGACCGTCGAGTCCAGTGATTTTGCGCACTTTGATCGTGCCGCTCTCGTAGGGCCAATCTTGCAGGATGGTGTTGAGATCCAAGCTCATCGTACGAAACATCCAACATTTAATGTTCGCTTGTCAATAACTTCACGGTTGGCTGTGATGGCGCGGGGGCGGATCACCGCGATTTCCGCTGAGGACAGCGGACGCCACAGCGCACCATTTTTCCGCTGGTCACCAGTTCCTCCTCATTTAGCTTTGCCTTGGATGGAAGACTCGATCGATTCGTTTATTCGTTTTCTCGCTGTCGAACGCGGTCTTTCCGAAAATTATCAGCTTTCCACTCAAAGATCGCTGAGTGAATTCGCGAAGTGGTGCGATGCGAGGAAAAAGATCACGCACGCGCGCGCTGTGACTCTGCAGGTCATGAGCGAATATCTTGCCGAACGCAAACGTGCCGGCCTTTCGGCGTCTTCGATCAAGCTAATCGTAGTGGCGCTGAAGATTTTTTGTCGGTTTCTCGCCGCCAAAGGAATCATTGAGCGCGATCCTTCCGAGGCGCTGGCGTTGCCGAGAATTGAGCGGTATCTCCCGGAAACACTGAATGAACTGCAAGTGGAGCAGTTTTTGGAAAATATCGACGCGAAAGCTTCTCATGGGTTGCGCGATCGCGCGATGATCGAGCTGCTTTACGCAAGCGGGCTGCGCATTTCCGAGGTCGCAAAAGCTCGGCTGGAAAATTTCAATTTCGAAGAGCGCGTGGTGCGTGTGACCGGCAAAGGAAACAAAACCCGTCTCGTGCCTGTCGGTCGAAAAGCGTGCGAAGCCCTGGCAACGTATCTGTCCGCTGAGCGACCAAAACTTGTGAAATCGCGCAGCGGCAGCGAAATTTTTCTCTCCGAACGAGGCACGAAGCTAACGACAGCGCGCATCTGGCAGATCGTTAAGAAGCACGCGCAGCACGCCGGCTTGGAAAAGAACGTGTATCCTCACCTTCTGCGGCATAGCTTCGCGACGCACCTGCTAGGGAACGGTGCGGATCTGCGGATTATCCAGGAAATGCTGGGCCACGCCGATATTTCGACGACGCAGGTTTACACTCATGTCGATCAACAACGGCTCAAAGCTGTTCACCGGCAATTTCACCCGCGGGCATAGCGGCGAAGGAACATTGATTCGGAATTGTGGATTGGGGATTTGTGTTGAACGCGCATCTACCATCGAGTATCCAGCATCCACTTTTGTGACGCAGCCATTGTTATGAAGCGAATCTTCTTTGTTTTAATCACGCTGGCCGTTGCTGCGTTCGCTGGGTGGTACTATTGGAATGTTTCGCAGAACATCTCCAGCGCCTCTGTGGCGACACTCCTGCCGCGGGAAACAATTTTTGTCGCGCAAATGCCTGATTTTAACCGGGCCTACGACGAGTGGCAGCGCTGCGACATTTATCAGCTGTACCGCGAACCTACGGTGCAGGATTTTTTGCGGAAGCCGCTGAGCAACGCTCCGAAAAGCGGCGCGGTCTCTCAAAGGCTGCGGGAAATCCAACAGCTGGCACCAAAGAACGCCTTCGTTGCCCTCACCTCGATCGAAAACAACAATCCCAAAGTCGTGGGCGGCTTTCGTTTTAACCGCAGCCGCGAAGAAGCAGAACGAATCATTGAGAGATGGCGCTCGGCCTTAATGGGACAAAATTCAAACCGCAAGCGAGACAAAGTGCAATACCAGCGCCACGAAATTGAGGTGATTAAAGCGGCTCCATTTTCTGTTGCGACCGCTTATAATCCTCCCTGGTTTTTCGCGGCAACGGATGTGCCGGAACTGGAAGCATTGCTCGATCGTGCCGATCGCCGCCGAAAAAGTCCGGAGAACAGACTCGACTCTGACGAGGCGTATCGCGAAGCCATCGCGCGCCGGCCCTCGAATTACGTGGCATTCTTTTATCTGCAGCCAAAGACGTTCTCCCAACGACTCGCAGCGCTGCGTGCCGCTGTCGGATCAACTCCCGCCCCCGGCGAAGGCACCATGCTCGAGAAAATGCGCTGCATCATGGCTTCGATGCAGTTCGAGAACGGAAAACTACATGACGTGCTTTTTTTGGGCATGCCGAAGCTGGAGCACGATACGACGCTCACCCGCTCCTCGGTCTCGCTCGGAACGAAAGACACATTTCTTTATCTCGCGATGCTACCCAATCTCGGAGAGAAGATGGATACTCTCAACCAGGCGGCGGCGTTTGCGGGGACAAAGATGTTTCAAGCCCTTAGCGACAGCAGCATCACCGCGGCGGACTTTAAAGCGGCATTCGGCGTTGAGCTCGGATCGCTCGCGGATTGGCCACCGAGCGCGCACTGGCCGTCATTGCTCGTGACTCTGCCGGTGACGGACACGACGAAAGCCGGCAAAATCTTGGAGGCCCTCTTGCGCGCCGATGAGGGGACCTGGACGCAAACAGAGAAAGATGGAGTCCGCTATTTTTCGAAGCAGTCGATGGCGAGTTTTGTGGCGATCACGCCTACAATCGCATTGTCGGACCGGATGCTAATCGCTGGTTTGAATCCGGTTTCCGTGGAAGAGGCAATAAAACGCAGCGGCAGTGGCTTGTCCGAGTTGGCAGATTCCCAAATCTACAAGGCAGCCGCGCGCTTGCTGCCGGCACCCACGAACTTTTTTGCCTACATCGACGCTGCGCAGTTGTATTCGCGGCTCGACGCTTCACTGCGGCCAATGTTGTTAATGGCTGCGGCGTTTGTGCCGGCGGTCGCTGGGTCGATTGATCCTAGCAAACTCCCAGCGCCGGAAGTTATCACGAAACATCTGAGCCCTATTGTCTCCTCGCAAAGGTACGACCGAGACGGTTACGTAGCTGAGTCAATCGGACCTATTACGCTGGACCAATTGGGAATCGGCGTTGCTATTTTCAGCAGTTTCGGGGCGGCAGCGCGACAAATTGGTTCGCGCAGTCCTCCCACCCCCACGGCGCCCCCGACATCGAGTTCATCTCCCACGCCGTGATATCCGCTGCAGGCACGGTCCGCCAAGGGCGCCTGTGCCATTCCGGCACGCTTTGAGTTTCCCTAACGAAGGCAAAGAAAACTGCTGCAATCCGCCAAAAATCTGTTATCTTTTTTGCCCTTATGGCTATTCTAAAGAAAAATGCATTCTCCCGTCGTGTTCCTGATCTGGTAACTGAGGAGCTGGTTGCTGTCCTCTCCAGGCGTTCTTCGTTTGAGTTTAAGCAGCTGTTCGACATCGTGCACGAGAATCTTCGGGCCCGAAATGCTGCCAGCGGCGGCGAGGAAATGCTGCGGCTGCGAGCCTACGAGAAATTGCAAAATCTCGTGGCACGCGGTGCGGTCAAGAAGAATGGCAAGAAATACAAGGGGTTGCCGTCGGCTCTCGCCCAGGCAATAGCCCAGCAGAATGGTCATCTGGCCGGCGTAAAGTAACCCGGTCCTTCATAACGAATTGGCTTTAGGCCAACTTCCCGGATGCTGCGCGACTATTTGCCGGTGCTGCTGCAAATCATTGTTGCCGCTCTGTTTGCTATTTCGGCACTGCTCGTCAGCGTCCTGGTAGGAAAGCGCGGAAGACGCACTCGAGCCAAAGACACGGCCTATGAATGCGGCATGATTCCACAAGGTGAACGACAGCCGCGCTTCAGCGTGAAATTCTATGTCGTCGCGATGCTTTTCATCCTGTTCGATCTCGAGATCGTGTTTATGTATCCGTGGGCAGTGGTTTACCGGGACGCGATTAAACAAGACAGCGCGATCTTCTGGAGCATGCTCAGCTTTATTACCATCCTGATGGTGGGCTATGCTTACGCGCTCAAGAAGGGTGCTTTGGATTTCAGAAAGTAATCAGTTTTCTCTGACTTCTTCCGCCGCCCCCCGGCTCTTGCCGCTCACACTGCTGTTGAGCGTCGTCCTTTGGTTCTTCACCACGACGGGTGGGCGACAGATTTTTGTCACAGAAATCCTCGGCGGCGCCTACGACTCGCAGGCCGAACATTTTCTTCGCGGCGACGTGGATGTCGATATGGACGCCATCAGGCATGAAGCCATGATTGTGAATGGTCACGTGCGCATGTACTTTGGACCGTTCCCGGCTTTCCTCCGTATTCCGCTAAACTTCGTGTATCCGGCAGGACACGGAAAATGGTCACGGATTGCAGGTTTTGGCGCGGGGTTCATCGCGCTGTCTGCGTTTGCTGGTTTGGTGCGCACAGCGCTGTGCTCGTCTCCGCTGTCATCGCGCGCGCGCAACTGGATGGGCAACGCATGCGTAATCGGATTCGCGTTCGGCTCGCCGTTGCTTTTGCTGCTTGGCAATCTTTCCATCTACAACGAAGCCATCATCTGGGGGTTCGCTTTGTCGCTCGCCGCGCTGTTTTTCGCTTTCCGTTCGCGACAGGCCGAGGGCAGCGCACTGACGGGCGCGCTGCTGGGATTTTCGTTCTGTGCCGGCAGTGCTCTTCTCTGCCGGGTTACGTTCGGCGCACCTTTCATCCTGATCGCGCCATTTCTTGCTCTGGGAATACCACGCGGCAATCGCGTAACTAATCTCACGATGCTGGTGCTGCCCTTGGGCGCCGCACTCGCTTTCTACGTCTGGCTAAGCTATGCAAAATTCGGCAGCTTCACGGGAGTAAACTACGACTATTACATCAATCCCGTTCATGCCGAGTTCGCCCATAAATATGGCGTGTTTAACCTGCGCCGAATTCCCTACAGCTTTGCGGACTACTTCGGCCTGCGATTCCCGTCACTCGAGCGTGAACCGCCTTTCCTAAGGGCAGATCGCCACTTCTATAATTACCCTTCTCTTTATTCCAATGACTTCAGTGAGGTGTATGTCTCTCTGCTGTGGTGTTCGCCTTGGCTAATATTCGGAGCCATTATGGGAATCATATGTCTCTTCCGACTGAATACGGCCAACCTATTTGAGCGAGGCGCGGCGGCGGCTCTCTTGGCGCAATTTCTTTGTATCTTATCGTATTTCTCGCTTGCCCAGCGTTACGCCGCTGATCTCTATCCTTACCTGATCTTCTGCCTTGTGGTTTTCCTTAGCTCACGGGGAGTGATCTTACTTCGCACCCGCCACGTTCTACTCGGGTTAATAGTTCTTTCGGTAGTGGTAAACTCGCTTGCCACCGTTTCCTGGCTGGTGGACGCAGATCAAAACGTGCCAGCAGACAGCAAGGGAGCCTGGGAAAAACTCTTGGGACGACGTTCACTTTGAAACCGGGGTTATGTTGCAGCCCGCCATTCCGACGTGATCGTGTAAAACGCCGTGAGGACGCTCGCGCATTCAAAGCTTCGCGAAAATGAAAAGGTTCCGCGGTCGATTTCGCACGAAGTGCTGTGGAGTGCGATGCGTCTTCGCACCGCTTTCATTGTCTCAATGTCACCGTGTTAAGTAAAGAGAATGACCGCCGAAGAAATATCCAACGGTCATAAAGGCCGCGAGTTTTGGATTGCAGTCGGCGTGTCGCTACTTGCCGCGGTTGGCTTTTATTTCTCCACCAATCCCACGCTGCGCGACCTGGATTATACGGCCGAGATCGCCTCAGCTTTGCTGCGCGGCGACCTCGGCCTCCGGGAAAAGCCTCCCGAGTGGCTCAACGAAATGATTCCATACGGGAACAAATATTATTCTGCTTTTCCTCTAGGCGCCGTGCTTAGCATGCTTCCGGTTGCGCTACTTCAAAAAGCGTCGCTGATCCAGAAATTCCCAGCGCGCATTCTGGCCACTCTGATTGCCGGAGCTTGCATTTATTTCTTTTTTCAACTCGCTAAAGCATTCGGACCCGACTACTCCAGCTTCAAAGCGAAACCTGTCGCACGGCGAATTTTGCTGACGCTGTTTCCAGTTTTTGGAACGTGGACATGGTGCAATCTTGGAATGGGCGGCGCCTGGCAAATCGCTCTCGGTCTGGCGCTATTGGGAGAAACCGCGGCTCTCTATTTTACGTTGGTGCGCCCATCGCCTTTCATCGCTGGAGCCTTTTTTGCCCTTGCCTTTGGAAACCGAACCGAGCTGCTGATTACCGCGCCTTTGTACCTTTATCTCTTCTGGCGTTGCCCAAATGGAACACATCAAGGAGCGGCGGCCTCCAGTCCACCGCAAGGCAGAAACCTCGTCTCCCGAATCAAGCAGTCGCTGCGTGAAAATGCGCCAATGTTATTCCACTTTTTAACGTTGCCAGTAACTCTGGCGCTGCTGACTGCCGCCTATAATTTCGCGCGGTTCCATTCGATTTTCGATTTCGGCTACTTTCACATCCCGGAAGTGCGCGACGAACCTTGGTACAAACACGGGCTATTTTCGGTTCACTCAATTCCTTGGAACGTTCACACAATGTTGTTCGAAGGGTTCGGCGACGACCCCGACTTTCCGTTCCTTAGTTTTCCTCCGTATGGGTGCTCTATCTTTCTCAGCAGTCCCTTCCTTTTCCTCATTTTCAGACAGGGTGGAACGTACAAGACGGTATCCTGGATCGCGATTGGGATTTTAACATTTGTGCTCTGGTGCCATGGAAATCCAGGCGGCTGGCAGTTCTCATATCGCTATGCCATGATTCTGCTTCCGTGGATATTCCTTCTGCTCACAAGCAACGGGGCGCCAAAAATAACCGTGACCGAAGTTACGCTCTTCGCCGTTACCGTGGTCATTAACGCAACCGCCACATGGCTGTTCCTTTGGACCGACAAAATTCAGCCGTAGCAACAGCTCGGCTCCAGGAGACTCAATACTCCTCCCCGTTCGTATGCCATGAAAAAAATTAGCGGTCTGTTGACGAAGAAAATCGTGCGCTTACGATTTGCGCCTACGCCTGCCGCGCCTAAGCATCGTGCGAAGGCGGGAAGCCGGCCGTAGATCAGCGAGGACTTGGGAATGCTGGCTCTGATTTATTTGGTATTGGCGGCGTGTGTCGGTGATTTTTTCTGCCGGCGCTTTTACCAGTTCGAGTCGGTTGCACACCGGTGTGCAGCAGCGATCCTCGCAGGCCTCCTGATCAGTTCATGGTTCACGTACCTGGCAGGACTCGGTTTCTTCTGGGCATCACGACCGCTGCTGTGGGCCAATCTCTTGTTCTTTGTAGCAACGATAGCAGCCCTGTTTTGGCCTAAATGGAAATCCAGAATTCTTAAAAACCGGTCGGACAAAGTTCCGGATAGCCGAGCGGATTTGTTTCTGCCACGGCCCAAGGGCTCGAGCATAGCCGATTGGCTCCTTATTATCGGGTACGTCGTCCTCGTTTCCTGGATGATGTTTGCCTCGTTCAATTCCAAGGGGAGCAAGCTTCAGATCGCCAACCCTGAATACAGCGATTTCGGGCCAAACACTGCGCTCATGCAGAGCTTTGCCGTGGGACACAATTTTCCGACGGAATACCCGCACTTCTCCGGCGATAGAATCCGTTACCACTTTTTGTTCTACTTTCAGGCGGGGAATCTCGAATTCCTCGGGCTCGATCCGGCGTGGAGTCTGAATCTTCTCAGCATAGCCACGCTTGTGGCGATGCTCGTGGTCGTGATGACGCTCGGGGAGGTGCTGTTCAATTCACGCGCAGTCGGACGCCTTGGCTCGCTGCTCTTTTTCTTTTTCGGATCGCTCGCTTACGTCCCGTTTCTTCAAAAGCAAGCTTCAGTCCGGGCGGCGATTCAAGCGATTTCGCATCAACGCGAGTATCTCCCAACGATCTTTCCGTATCGTGGCGAACTCTGGGGAACCTGGTCGCAGGTGACATATCTCAACCAGCGGCATTTCGCCAGCGCGATCGGGATACTACTCCTTGTCCTTGTTTTTCTTCTGATCCGCTACCGCGCTGCGGCGGTCAAGCGGGCTGAGGCACGGGTCGCGAGCGACACAAGGACAGGCCCGCCGAACGCATTGCCCGACACCGCGCCTGTGTCGGTTTCTGGTGATCCTAGCGGCCTTGAAGGTGTTCGAGAACCACAAATCGAGATGCCCTCGGTATCGGTGGCCACACAACCGACAGAACGAACCACGATCATCGCCGAGCCTTTCTTCGCTAGTTTACCATCATTCATTTTTTCAGGTGCCCTTCTCGGTTTACTGCCGATGTGGAACAGTGCGGTGTTTATCGCTGCTGCCGCGATCCTGGGTCTGTTGTTCATCTTATGTCCATTGCGACTGCAAATGCTCGGGCTGGCCGTTACAGCAGGATTGATCGCCTTGCCGCAAATGCTCTATCTGAGCACCGGCAGCGGTAGAGCGCAGATGCCAAAGCTCCTTCACTGGGGCTACACGATCGATCACCCTACCGCCGTCTTGGTTGCGAAGTACCTTGCTTTCACGTTTGGCTTCAAGTGGTTGTTGATCGCGCTGGCGCTGATTTTCGCCACCAGCCTGCAAAGGCGATTCTTCCTGGCAGTGTTGAGCCTGATTGCCGTCGCCTTTTGCTTTCAGTTTACAATCGAGGTTCTCGCCAATCAAAAATTCATTCATATCTGGGTAATTATCGCCAACCTCTTCGTCGCTTTTGCACTCTGGCGATTATGGCATCTTTCGCTGGGCGGAACCACGTTGCCGGGAAAATTCATCGCGATCGTTACCACTCTGCTCATCATTCCGGGCGGCATCATCGATTTCTTTCCTGTCCACAACACTGGTTGGAGCGAGGTAACCTACCGGAATGATCGGTTGATCGACTGGCTTAAGAAAAACACTACGTCGCGAGAAATTTTTTTGACAGACCGCTTTGTTAATCATCCGATTTTGATGGCCGGCCGGCGCGTGTTTTATGGGTGGCCTTACTATTCGTGGGGAGCCGGCTACGACGCGAGCAAGCGCGATAGACTTTATATAGAACTCTTCGAGACCAGGGACCCGCGGAAATTATTTCGTCTTCTGAAAGAGAATCATATCAGCTATGTCGCGTTCGATGGTGCTGTTCGGCAAGCTCAGTTTATTAAGCGACCTAACGAACAGGTCGTTGCCGCATATTTTCCGAAAGTCTTTGAGGACAGCAGGATTAATGGGTTGATAATTTACAAGGTTCCCGACACACCGCCTTTCCAGTTCAGCTCCCTGCCTGAAACTGCGCCTACCGTCTTTGAGGGTGGCAGGGGAACCGATAAAGGCCAGTTTGATGCCCCCACGGGAATTGCTGTTGACGCCAATGGAAACATTCTGGTGGCCGATACGAACAACGGCAGAATCCAGAAGTTCTCGCCGACCGGACACTTCCTCGGCACCCTGAGAATCAAAGGAATCGGATATGGACAGTTAGGCGCACCGAACGGGATTGCCGTTGACCGGGGGGGCAACAT
>JBKOYE010000027.1:0-14877 GCA_046725275.1 Verrucomicrobiota bacterium | reverse complement strand
TGCGTGCCCCGATCGCGAGACGTTGTTTTACCGGCTCAAGAAGCGCGCTCTGAAAGAAAATCGCCTCGACGACGCAAACGAAGAGGTCATCCAGCGGCGTCTCGATGTCTACGAGAGGGAATCACGTCCGGTGCTTTCATATTACGCCAAAGAGCTGGTCACCGTGGTTGACGCCACTCAGCCTCCCGCGAAAGTTCTGCTCGATATCTTAAAGAGCGTGAACGACGGCGCGTATGAACCCGCAGCAATTTGAAAGCTTCACCGCCTCCAGCCTTTATTGTGACAAATGCAAAGCCGCGATGCAGGTACGCGAGCGGCTTTTGTTAGTCCTGCCGGATCGCGAAATCTTCGATTATCTCTGCACGGGGTGCGGATCGTCAGTAGGCCGGCGTGAGGTAACGGCTGGTGAAAAGATGCTCGCGCAAGCTGTAAGCGGGCGGCGACCGCGTCGCTCTGCCATGCTGCACTGACGCTGTAACTTCGGGATGCGCATCGTCTTTATCGGCACGGGCGAAATCGGCGTGCCGACGCTACGAGCATTGCTGAACTCTGAGCACGAAGTGGTTGCGGTCGTCACTCAACCGGATAAGCCAATCGGGCGCGAGCAGCGCATTGAATCGCCGCCAATTAAGAAGGAGATCGCAAAAACTAGAATCGCGATTCTCCAACCGGCGCGAATTAAGGATCAACAAGCGACCGAAGAGATCCGCGGCCTTACGCCCGATGTGATTGTCGTCGTTGCCTACGGACAAATCCTGCAGGGTGATGTGCTCGAAATTCCACGTTTGGCTTGCTTGAATCTGCACGCGTCGCTTCTTCCGCGCTGGAGAGGCGCAGCGCCGATTCAAGCCGCAATCGCGGCCGGCGATTGTGAGACGGGGATCACCGTGATGTACATGGACGAAGGGCTCGATACTGGCGACATCTTATTGCAGCGCAATATCGAGATTCTAACAACCGACACCGGCGGATCATTGCATGACAGGCTTGCGCAGATTGCGCCCGAGGCGTTGCTTGAATCTTTGCGACTCCTTGCGGCCGGGAGCGCGCGGCGCATTCCGCAGGACAATGCCCGCGCGACTTATGCCCCAAAGCTGAAACGTGAACACGGCCAAATCGATTGTTCCGAATCAGCCGAAGCGATTGAGAGAAAAATTCGCGCGTACAATCCGTGGCCCGGCACCTTCATGAAAGTCGATAGTCAAAAACTCAAAATCTTTTCCGCGTCAGTTGTGGACCTCAATGGCCAACCCGGAGAGATTTTGCCCAGCGACAAAGACCTGATCGTTGCTACTGGCAAAGGCGCACTTTCTCTCGGCGAAGTGCAACTTGAGGGGAAACGGCGAATGACCGCCTCGGAATTCTTGCGGGGGCACGCTGCAATTGTGCGCGGAG
The DNA here is from genome assembly GCA_046725275.1 of Verrucomicrobiota bacterium. GTDB lineage: Bacteria > Verrucomicrobiota > Verrucomicrobiia > Chthoniobacterales > UBA10450 > Udaeobacter. The sequence goes on along the minus strand of JBKOYE010000027.1, from coordinate 13,482 downwards.
CAGGTTGATTTGCCCCCTCACGCATTTTGCTTTCCAAACCCGGCTATCTTCTGTTTAGATGTTCGTTCGCCGCCATGCAAACAGAAGCGCCAGTCTATGAGCGGATCGTGCTCAAGTTAAGCGGTGAAGCGGTTCAGGAGCGTGGCGGGCGCGACAACATTTCGCCGGCAGTGGTGCGGGAAATTGCCGAGCGCATCAAGGAAGTGCGCGACCTCGGCGTGCAAGTGGCAGTCGTGATCGGAGGCGGAAACATCTGGCGCGGTCTTTCTGCGGCGGATCGCGGTATGGATCGCACTACGGCGGATTATATGGGAATGCTCGCCACAGTGATTAACGCTCTCGCGTTGCGGAGCACACTCGAGCAAATCGGCGTCGAGACACGCGTCCAAACCGCGATTGAAATGAAAAATGTAGCCGAGCCATTCATCCTCGGCCGCGCCGTTCGCCATTTGGAGCTGGGCAGGGTCGTCATTTTCGCCGCAGGCACCGGTAACCCGTACTTTTCCACAGACACAACGGCAGCGCTTCGCGCGAGCGAGATCAACGCCGACGTTATCCTGAAAGCCACGAAGGTCGATGGTGTTTACGATCGCGATCCAAACAAGTATCCGGACGCGCGCCGTTACGATCGGCTCATGTTCACCGAAGCGCTCACCAAGCGCCTGCAAATCATGGACTCGACCGCCTTCAGCCTCTGCATGGACAACAAAATCCCCATCGTTGTGTTCAACATGTACAAGCCCGGGATCCTGCGCGATGCGGTGCTCGGACGGAACGTTGGAACTCTGGTTTGCGATGAAGCTCCACCAAAGTAAACATTCAACGATATGAGCAGAGACGACATTCTTCTGGAGGCCGAGATGTCGATGGAGAAAAGCGTCGATTACATGGTGCACGAATTTGCTGCGGTGCGCACCGGCAAAGCGTCGCCTGCGCTGGTCGAGAACATCGATGTTCACGCGTACGGGTCGACCATGAAGCTCAAACAAGTCGCGCTGATCACGACGCCTGAGGCGCGTCTGCTCGTTGTGCAGCCGTTCGATGCCGGCACGGTTCAGGACGTCGAGAGAGCGCTCAGAGAATCGAAGATTGGAATCACGCCTGCCGTTGATGGTAAGATCATCCGTTTGCCGATTCCGGAGCTTTCAGAGGAACGGCGAAAGGAACTTGTGCGCGCGCTTGGGAAAATGGCCGAGGAAGCTCGGGTGCGTGTCCGTGCCAATCGGCACACTGCCATACACGAAGCGAAAAAACTCAAAGCCTCCGGCGGATTGAGCGAGGACCAGTTGCACGATGTCGAGGACGAAGTGCAAAAACTCACCGACCGTTTCGTCAAATCCGTCGATGATCATCTCAAGCACAAAGAAGCCGAGGTCATGAAGGTGTGACGTGAATGACGAAATCCGAATGACGAGCGTCGAATCGGCACACCACTCAGGAAAACGACCGCTTACCGAAAACGCCTTGCTAGACCGCGAAACTTTCGCCGCAGGAGCAGTGAGCGACAGCGTTGGGATTGGTGACTTTGAAGCCGCCCTTTTGCAGGTCTTCGCTGTAATCAAGCACGGAACCGCTGACGAAGAGCGCGCTCTTCGGATCGACAACGAGATGCACGTTTTGTGTCGGCACAAGGATGTCGCGCTCCTTTGGGCCATCCACTAAATCCATGACGTATTGAAGACCAGAACAACCGCCGCCGACCACCTTTAGGCGCAATGCGCCATCAGGCTGGCCTTTTTGTTTAAGCAGCGACGCTAATTTGCGCGCCGCTCTTTCGGTAACACTGATCAGGCGCTCATTGCCAATCTTGTAGTTGGTCGTTGGTGTTTCCGTGGTCATTGGCAGATTGGCTTGAATATCATTCGTTTTGCGTGGCTCCGCTAAGTAAGTCTGCTACCTCATTCTGCACACCTTCCAATTCGTCCAGGCGCAATTGCGGATCGGGCACGATGAATACGTCGCCTGTGGAACCTTGTTCGTAAAGGAGAACGCGACCGTTCGGCGTCTGTTCGGTGTTCACCTGCTTCAGAACCCGCTTTCGCTCGAGCATCGCGGCGAGGACGTAGCAGGCGTTTGCAGGCGGCGAATCCGATGCCATCAAACGGCGAAAAAGTTGCTCTGCATTTTCCTTGGGCACGGGTTCAGCCGGCTTTGCTGACACCGGCTCATAACGTGATTTCCAAAATGAAAACGGCCGAATGTTTTCATTCCGGTTCTGCCACGCCTCTTCACTCAAATCCTCGCGCCGGTAACCATCGGCACCGTGAAACAGCAACGTGTAAAAATATTCCCCCGGCTTAAAAGGCCGCTGCGTCACCGCGCAGAAGTCCGCGCGATGTTTGATTGCCCATTCGTTCGGGAGTGGATTCATCGCGCAACTATATGCCGCGCCGCGAACAGATTAAAGCTGGGCGCTTCGCGATTGGAGGCGCGAAGATACAACAAGTACACACCGATTCCCGCGAAGAGAACGTTCGGTGTCCAAGCCGCGATCCATGCCGGAACGCGGTCGCCTTCGCCGAGCGCGAGAAAGAGATGGACAAGGAAGTTCATCGAGAACACGAGGATCACCGCGGCGGCAACACTCGACAATACACCGCGACGCGAGTAGCCGATTCCCAGTGGCGCAGCGATACACACTACGACCAGACACGTCCATGGCAGCGCCAGCCGGTACTGGAGGTGAGTGCGAAATGGCGCTAGCAAAGTCGCGGGAAAATCGGCGTTGAAATGCAGATATTCGCGCAGTTCCGGCAAGCTGAGAAATTCGGCCTGCACGTTCGCGCTGCCCAGCCGAAACGGGGTTTCGCTCCAGTGCTCGATGGTTAGCGCAGGACGAAATTCCTCCTTGGTGATGTTTCCAGCTGCATCATAGTAAGCGAGCCGCACGTTCTCCAGATCCCAAGTTTTTGTCTGAGGGCGGTAGTAAGCGCGGGCTGCTACGTAGCTCATCAGGATGTTGTCCTTCGCATCCTGTTGCAGCACCTGCACGTTGTTGAATGCATCGTCGCCAAGGCGAAAATTCTGGACGAACCACGTGCGCAAATCGGTTCGATTGCGAAAAACCTGCGCCTGAATATTGCGCGCCGGCCGCGCCTGCGCTTGGGAAAGAAACGTCTTGCGCGCGAGTTCCGCGTGCGGCGCCAGCGAATAGTTTAGTGCCATGCTCGTTACCACTGTGAGCAGGCCCATACCGATCAGCGGAAGCAAAACGCGCGGGAGACTTACGCCTGCCGTGAGCATGGAAACAATTTCATTCGCACGCGACATTCGGCCGAGTGAGAAAAGGAGCGACAGCAGCAGCGAAACCGGCAGCAGGATGATCAACACCTGCGGGATCTGTGTAGCGTAATAGCGAACAACCAGTGCAAGACCGATGTGTTCATCGATGAACGTCGAAATATTATCGCTGACGTCGAAAATGAGCCAGATCGAGATGAATCCGGCGATGCAATAAAGGTAAACCTGCAGGAAATTTCGAATGACGTATCGATCGAGAAGTCGCATTAGATTTTCAAATTTCGATTTGCGATTGCCGAATTACAATAGCATTTCCGCTCCCGTGAGGCGGCGGTAAAACACGGGGTCTATTCCGAGTCTAAATGATCGCACTGAAACACGATCTGGGCAGCGAATTTGTGGAACGAGTCCGGGCCTTCTTTTCTAAAAACGGCCCACTCTCGAAAGCTAAAAATTTCGAGTTCCGCCCCCAACAGCAGGAAATGGCAGCCCGCGTGGCGCAGGCGCTGGAGGAAGAACAGCATTTGGTGGTCGAAGCCGGCACCGGCGTTGGGAAGTCGCTCGGTTACCTCGTGCCATCTGTCCTGTTCGCCCTGGAGCGGCACAAAAAGGCGATCATTTCCACGCACACAATTAACCTTCAGGAACAACTGCTGCACAAAGACATTCCGATCTTGAAAAAAGTGCTGCCGGTCGAGTTTGAGGCGGCGTTGATGAAAGGCCGGCAAAATTATCTCTGCCCGCGTCGGCTGGAGCGCGCGTTGCAAAGCGCCCAGGAACTTTTTACAGGCCCCGAGCAGAGTGAATTGCAGCGGTTGGCCGAATGGGCGCGCACAACCCGTGATGGATCGCTCAGCGATTTGTCCGTCGAGCCCCAGCCAAAAGTTTGGATGCAAGTTTGCAGCGAAGCGCACATCTGCACGCAAAAGACCTGTGGGCAGGATCCGCGCTGTTTTTATCAGCAGGCCCGCAAACGTCTGCTGGCAGCAGACGTGATCGTGCTTAATCACATGTTGCTGTTCATCTTGCTGGGATCGCCCGACATGCAGGAGGAACGCGAGAGCGGGTTCCTATTCCCGAATGATTTCATCATTTTCGATGAAGCTCACACGGTCGAGCAGGTCGCGTCCAAGCAAATCGGTATCGGCGTCTCGCAATATGGACTCCGATCAACCATTCAGCGGCTCTACAACGCCCGCACACGCAAAGGTCTTTTCACCGTTATGCGCGATGCGGTTGGCGTGCGGCTCGCGGCGGCACTGGTCGATGACGTTGATAAATTCTTTGCTGCCGTCGAATCGAAATCGAATTTTCGCAAAGGCCGCGAGTTTCGCATCCGGGATGTCGATTTTGTTCCAGACACGATTACCGCCCGGTTGACCGCGCTGCAGGCGCGGGTTGCCGATCTGGTGAAACGCGCGGACGACGAAATTTTGAAAGCGGAGCTGCAAGAGTTCGGCCGGCGCATTCGCGACGTGCGAGACAGCATTGCGATTTTCCTGGAGCAAAGCGCGCCGGAGCATGTGTATTGGGTCGAGCGCACCGGCAAAACGGAGCGGTTCCTCGCACTCAACGCGGCGCCCATCGATCTGGCGCCGGTGTTGCGGCGAATGCTCTTTCGCGACAACTGCTGTTGCGTGATGACCAGCGCCACTCTGGCGGTGGGCCGTCCCGATCTCGCCTATTTTCGTACGCGCATCGGCGCGACCGACGTCGAGCCGTTGCAGCTCGGTAGCCCGTTCAATTTTCAGAAACAAATGAGAATGTTCGTCGTTCAAAAAATGCCTGACCCGCGCGACGCTGGTTATCAAAAAGCGCTGGAACATTGGATCGCGCATTTCGTCCAGCAAACTGACGGCCGCGCGTTTGTGCTGTTCACGAGTTACCGCGACATGCAGCACGTCGCAGGAGCGATGGAGAAATTTTTTGCGACGAACGACATGAACCTTCTTATTCAGGGTGGAGGTGCGCCGCGCAGCAAGCTGCTTGAGCAATTCAAATCAACGCCGCGCAGTGTGTTGTTTGGAACGGACAGTTTTTGGGGCGGCGTCGATGTTCCAGGTGAAGCGCTTTCCAACGTGATCATTACGCGCTTGCCGTTTGCCGTCCCGGATCATCCGCTCATCGAAGCAAAACTAGAGCTGATCGAGGAGCGCGGCGGCGATCCATTCACTGAATACTCTTTGCCCGAAGCGATTTTGAAGCTGCGACAAGGCGTCGGGCGCCTCATCCGCACCAAAACCGATCGCGGCATCATCGTTATTCTCGACAACCGCATTGCTACCCGCCCCTACGGTCGCGCGTTTATGCAAGCGCTGCCGAAATGCCCGTTAGAGATTATGTAGAAATGTAGAAATGTTCACTTGAACATAGTTCCCTGTCTGCTGTAAATTGGCGACATGGAAGGGCAGACCGGGATGCAGGAAGTCTTCGCGATTCTCCACAAGTGGGGAATCCATACGCTTGGCCAGCTGGCAGCGCTTGATAAGGAGCAGCTTGGGGCGCGGCTTGGCCCCGAAGCGATCCGAATGTGGGAGCGCGCCAACGGGCAATCCAATCGAGTGCTCAAATTGATTCGGCCGCCGGAGTCGTTCGAAGAGAGCTTTGAGTTTGAGCGCGAAATCGAAACCGCCGAGCCGCTGCTTTTCATGCTGCGCCGTTTTTTAGAGCAGCTCGCGGTGCGATTGGCAGTGATTTATCTGGTCGCAAAAGAACTAACCCTGCGTATCACCTTCGCAAATAAGCAGAGCTACGAACGCGTTTTCAAAATTCCGCAGCCGACAAACGATATCGATCTTCTGTTTCGGATGCTTCAAACGCATCTGGAGAATTTTCGATCAGAGCATCCGATCGTTGCCCTCGCGCTAAGCGCGGAGCCGATCAAACCCGCCGACGAACAATTCGGATTATTTGAAACGACGTTGCGCAACCCGCATCAACTCTCAGAAACGCTCGCCCGTTTGACCGCTCTTGTCGGCACTGATCGTATCGGCACACCGGTTTTGGAAGAGACGCATCGGCCGGACGCATTTTTCATGAAGCCGTTTTCGTGGATTGTAGCGTCCGCCACGGACAATGGAGGGCGGAGCTCCGCGACGCGGGGCTCGCAGCGTGAGGCTCGCAGGAGCTCGCCCCTCCATACATCATGGCCAACGCTGCGCCGATTTCGACCGACTGCAGCCGCATCGATTTTCAGTTCGCAATATCGACATCTGCAAAGCGAAAAAATCAGCGGAAAAGTCATCGATCAACGCGGGCCGTATTTTCTTTCCGGAAATTGGTGGGACGAAAAATAGTGGGCGCGCGCCGAGTGGGATCTGCAATTGCAAAATGGTGAATTAGTTCGCGCACACGAGGGAGACGGCGTTTGGAAAATGGACGGCGTTTATGACTAAGAGAGACCCTAATTCGACCTTGGTGAACCGTGAATCGGCCAGTCGATGTAACGATTCAACGATTTAACGATTCACGGATTTGCAATGAGCTACTGCGAATTGCATTGCTGCAGCGCGTTCAGCTTTTTGCGCGGCGGATCTTTCCCCGAGCAATTAGCCGAAGTCGCAGCGGAATTGGAAATACCTGCGATCGCGTTGCTCGATCGGAACGGCGTTTACGGCGCCCAACGATTTTCCGTCGCTGCGCGCGAGCACGGCGTCCGTCCGATCATTGGCGCCGAATTATCGATGGAAGACGACAGCATTTTGCCGGTGTTGGTCGAAAATCGCATCGGTTATAAAAATTTGTGCGAACTGCTGACCCAGACGCATCTGCGCAGCGAAAAAGGCAAATGCGCAGCGCGATGGGATGAGCTGCCGCAATTTGCCCAAGGGTTGGTTGCATTGCTTAACGTATCGCTAATCAATTGTAGGGCGTCTGTGTCAGACGCCAATCCTTCGCGGCGTTTCACAGAAACGCCCTACAAATTAATCGCCGCGTTAATAAATACCTTCAGCCGCGAAAACGTTTTTGTTGAACTTCAGCGGCATTTCATTCGCGGCGAGGAACGGATAAATCGCGAACTGATCGATCTTGCGCGCGCCCATCACTTGCCGCTCCTCGCCACAAACGGCGTTCAATACGCAAAGCCGTACGGACGCGAGGTGCTGGATGTTTTCACCTGCATCCGCGAACACACGCATTTGGATGCTGCCGGCAAAATGCTCACTCAGAATGCCGAGCGACATCTGAAGAGCGATCGCGAAATGCGAGCAATCTTTGCCGATTTACCAGAAGCAATCGAAAACACTTCTCGCCTTGCTGAGCAGCTCACATTTTCGCTCGAGAATCTGGGCTACGAATTTCCCGAATATCCGGTCCCAACTCGTCACAGCATGGACTCATTTTTACGCACCATTGTGTGGTTCGGCGCGCAACAGCGTTACACCGCAATCAGCCCGAAAGTGAAACGTCAGATCGAGGAAGAACTCGCATTGATAAGCAAGCTCGGTTTCCCCGGCTATTTCCTAATCGTTTGGGACATCGTGAATTTCTGCCGGGAACACAACATCATGGTCCAGGGCCGCGGCAGCGCGGCTAACAGCGCCGTTTGTTATTGCCTTGGGATCACGCCGGTCGATCCGGTGGAAAATCATCTCGTGTTCGAACGTTTCCTGAACGAGAGCCGCAAAGGCTGGCCGGATATTGATCTCGATCTTCCCAGCGGCGATCGCCGGGAAGCAGTGATCCAGGAAATTTATCGCCGTTACGGCAAACACGGTGCAGCCATGACCGCGAACGTGATCACTTACCGTGGACGCAGCGCCGCGCGCGAGATCGGCAAAGCGCTCAATTTTTCGCCGAGCATTATCGACCGCTTCTCGCACCTATTTGCCAGCGGCGATTTCCCGCACACGATGGAATTGGAAGCGCAGATCGAAGCTGCCGGTCTGCCGAAACATCATCCGCGGATGCCGGCATTCATCCGGTTGTATCACGCGATTTACGGTTTGCCGCGCCATCTTGGCCAGCATTCCGGCGGCATCATTATTTGCCAGAACAAACTCAGCTCGTTCGTACCCTTGGAAAATGCCTCGATGCCGGGTCGCGTAGTGGCGCAATGGGACAAAGACGATTGTGAAGACCTCGGCATCGTGAAAGTGGACTTGTTAGGCCTCGGCATGATGTCAGTAATGCAGGATGCGTTTGAATTGTGTCGCGAGCGCGGGCGGCCACTCGATCTGGCTCACATTCCCAAAGACGACGCGAAGACGTTCGAGATTATGCAGCACGCCGATACCATCGGCGTGTTTCAAATCGAGAGCCGCGCGCAAATGGCGACGTTGCCGCGGATGAAACCGGAATGTTTTTACGACGTGGTGATCGAAGTCGCGATCATCCGGCCGGGACCGATCCAGGGCGACATGGTGCATCCGTATCTCGCGCGGCGGGCGGGACGCGAAGAAGTCACGTACTTCGATGATCGCTTGAAGCCGGTGCTGGATCGCACACTCGGCGTGCCATTGTTCCAGGAACAAATGCTCAAGATCGCCATGATTATGGCCGATTTCTCCGGCAACGAAGCCGAGGAACTGCGGCGCGCTCTGAGTTTTCATCGTTCCGAAGAACGGATGCGCAAAGTGAGCGTGAAATTGCGCGCCGCCATGGAACGAAAAGGCATTGCACCCGACAAGATCGACAAGATCATTCAGTCCATCTCGTCGTTTGCGCTTTATGGATTTCCCGAATCGCACGCGATCAGCTTCGCCATTCTGGCGTATGGCAGCGCGTATTTAAAAGTGCATCGCGCACCGGAATTTTACGTGAGCCTGCTGAACAATCAGCCTATGGGCTTTTACACTCCGGCCACGATTGTGAAGGATGCGCAGCGGCACGGCGTAAAAATTCTACCGGTTTGCATCGAGCAATCTGAATGGCGCTGCACGGTTGTCGATGACAACACCGTGCGCCTCGGATTTTGCGTCGTAAATGGATTGCGCCAGGAACACGCTGAAGGGCTCTTGAGCCAACGGCAGCATCGACCATTCGAGTCCCTGGACGATTTCAAGCGGCGCGTCGTGCTTGCGAAAGACGAATTGCGTACATTGGCGGAACTGGGCGCGCTTAATTGCTTTGCCGAACATCGCCGTGCCGCGATGTGGCGCGTGGAAGAAACCCTGCACGACGATTTACTGGGGAGCCCCAGCTTCCAGCGGGCGGCGTTCGGCATCCTGCCGAACGGAAGAGGTGTTTGGCAGGATGCCGAACACAGCACGCAAGATGCGTGCGCTCCCCTCGCACGAATGACGTTACGCGAGCGCGTGACAGCGGATTACGAAACCATGAATCTGACCACCGGGCCGCATCCGATGAAGCTGTTGCGGGAAAAATTACCGAAAATTTGGCGCGCGACCGATCTGGTTCACGCGCAGCAGGGTTCGATTATTCAGATCGCCGGCAACGCGATTTGCCGTCAGCGTCCTGGCACAGCGAAAGGATTTGTTTTTATCAGTCTCGAAGATGAGACCGGCGTTTCCAACGCGATTGTCGATCCAGACTTGTTCGAACGCTTTCGGCTCGTGATCACCGAAGAAGCGTTCTTTCTCATCGAAGGAAAGGTGCAGAATTCAGACGGAGTTGTTTTGATCAAAGCGCGCCAGATTAAACCGCTCGTTCACGAATCACTCGTCGGCAGTGAATCGCACGATTTCCATTAACTCACTTCTTACCTTGGAGGCTTTGTAGTCTGCGGCGGTTTGACAGGCACCTCTTCTTCCAAAGTGATTTCGTATTCCGGTTTCGGAAGGCCCATGAGCCAATGGTCAAACCAGCCGACGATATGCTGCAATCGCTCGACCCGATGCCAAGGCTGGCCCGAGCGGGAAAGCTCATGCGACTCGTTAGGGAACCGCACCATCACCGTTGGAATTTTTCGAAACTTCAAAGCGCGAAACATTTGCTCGCCGCCTGCGTCGGGTGGCGTGCGATAATCTGCTTCACCGAGGACCAACATCATCGGCGTCTTCACGTTGTTGACGTAACTGATCGGTGACCGTGCACGATACTCATCCGGATCTTCGAATGGCGGCGCTCGAAACCAGTTTGGCTGGAAAAGTGTGAAGTCGCCCGTGTACCACCAATTTTCCCAGCTGGCGATATCGCGCTGCGAGACGGCTGCAGCAAAACGGCCCGTCTGTCCAACCACCCAGTTCGTCAGCAGTCCGCCCCCGCTTCCGCCTGTCACACCGAGTTTTTTCTCGTCGATGTAACCGCGCTTAATCGCCGCATCCACCCCAGCCATCAAATCTTTGTAATCGTCGCCCGGATAACGATACTGAATCACGTTGCCAAATTCCTGGCCGTAACTGGTGCTGCCGCGTGGATTCGGGTAAAGCACGACATAACCCTTCGCCGCCATCCACTGAAATTCATGAACGAAAATGAAGCCGTAGGCCACGTGCGGCCCGCCGTGAATGTTTAGAATCAGTGGATACTTCTTATGCGCGTCGAAACCAGGCGGCTTTTGCAACCACGCCTGTACACGTTTGCCATCGAAACTGTCGTACCAAATCTCTTCCGGCTCTGTAAGATTCAGTTTCGAAAATAGCTCGTCATTGATGTTTGTTAGTTGTTTCGGTGATGCCCCCGTTGTCGTGCGGTCGATAACAAAAAGATCGTTAATGCGAGTAGGGGTGGAAATGACATAGACCAGCTTCGAACCATCAGGCGTGGCGCGAAAACTCATGACGCCCTGATTTCCCGATGTTAAATCAGTGGTCCTTCCAGTCGCGGCATCGAAGACTGCGAGATTTCTCTTGCCTTCCTTCGAATAAACTTCGATGAGCCCTTTTCCGTCTATCGTCCAGATCGGCTTGTTGAGTCCGCCGGCTCGCGGCGCCGCGCTATCCCCGATTATGAAACCATCGATGTCGAAATCAAAGCCGGCGGTGAGATTCCGCGGTTTTGCGTTGGGCGAGAGATCGAGCACCCACAGGTCTGGTTCCGTGTACGAGTTGATCGGCTGGTTTGTCGCAGCGACGAATGCGACCTGTTTGCCGTCGGGACTGAGAGACAACGCGCCTCCGCCGGGGCCGAACTGTGTGTTGAGATCGATTGTCGTGATCTTGACCGGCTTGCCGCCGCTTCCAGGGACCGAGTAAAGATCTGTTCTTGGCAACTCGTAATATGGTTCGTCAATCCGGCTCGAGGTGAAATAAATTTGCGAACCATCCTTCGACCAAATCGCATTCTCTTCATCGAAATGGCCGGTCGTGAGCTGGCGCGGCTTTACCTTTTCTTCAGCGCTGCGCGGAGCAGGCACGATCCAGATGTGCGTCGGATGCTTTGGGTCGATGTAACCTTCGTTGTCTTGCCGATACACCGCGCGCGTGATCACGCGCACATCACTCTCATGCTCATCTGTAGCCGGGGCAGCGGAAGCCGCGGCCGTTGATCGCGGCCCGGGACTGCCAACACGATTTGTAGATTGCTTCGATTGTTCCTCCTGCTTTTTCTTTTCCTGTTTCGCGAGGTCCTCGGGGTTCGTCTCGCTTGTGAACGCAACATTTTTTCCATCTGGCGCCCAGACGGGGTTGCCGGCGCCTTTGGGCAGATCAGTAAAAACAAACGAATCGCCGCCAGCCATCGGCAGGATCGCGAGTTGCGGCGGCTCGGGCTTGCCATCCTTTTCAGTCGAACGGAGCAGGAGCAAAAATTTTCCATCTGGCGACCAGCGCGGCGTGCTGTCGTGATCGCCTTTTGTTAGTTGGCGGGGCACTTCGCCGCCCGCCACAGGCACTGACCAAATCGAAGTGTTATAGCCTTGCTTCTTTTCGTTGACCGTGACTCGCACAAATGCGACGCGCGAGCCATCCGGCGACACCTGTGGATCACCAATCCAGACAAATTCCCAGAGATCTTTTTCAGTGATCGTGCGTTTTTCGGCCAGCGCGGTGCCGATCCCGAGAGCCAAACAAATTACAAATGCCGAATGCCGAATGACGAATGAATGACGAAGCACGAAATTTGAAATGCCCGGTCCATGCCATTTTGTCATTTGATCATTCGTCATTCTTCGAGCTTCGTAATTCGGATTTCGTCTTTCACTTCATATGCTCGATCACATTGTCGCCGAACTGCGAACACTTGATCTCGGTTGCGCCTTCCATCAATCGCGCGAAATCGTACGTGACGCGCTTGCTTGCGATTGCACCGCTTAGTCCTTTGAGAATCAGGTCGGCAGCTTCTGTCCAGCCCGTGTAACGGAACATCATTTCACCGGACAGAATCACTGACCCAGGATTCACCTTATCCTGGTTGGCGTACTTCGGCGCGGTGCCGTGGGTGGCTTCGAAAACGGCGTGGCCGGTGATGTAATTGATGTTTCCTCCCGGCGCGATGCCGATGCCGCCCACTTGCGCGGCGAGCGCGTCGCTCAGGTAATCGCCATTCAAGTTTAGCGTGGCGATCACGTCGAAGTCTTCAGGCCGCGTCAATACTTGCTGAAGCGTGATGTCGGCAATCGCGTCTTTGATCACAATTCCCCCGCCGGGTTTACCCATCGGAATTCTGCACCACGGACCGCCATCGAACTCTTCCGCGCCGAAATATTTTTTCGCGACTTCAAAACCCCAGTCGCGGAATGCGCCCTCGGTAAATTTCATAATGTTACCCTTGTGCACGAGGGTCACGCTCCTGCGTCGGTTTTGGATTGAGTACGAAATCGCGCTGTGAATCAGTCGCACGCTGCCTGAATAACTGACCGGTTTGATCCCGATTCCCACACACACGTCGTCGCCCTCGGGTGCGCCGACCATTTTCCAAAAAGCCTTTGCTTTTTCTTTTGTGCCGAAACGGACTTTGTCGAGCTGCTTTGGAAATTCCTTTTGCAAAAAATCGAGAATTTTTTGCGCCTCAGGAGTGCCGGCGGCGTATTCGATCCCGGCGTAAATGTCTTCCGTGTTTTCGCGGAAGATCACCATGTTTACTTTCTCTGGATGTTTGACGGGCGAGGGGACGCCTTCGAAGTACTGGATCGGACGGAGGCAGACGAAAAGATCGAGCAACTGCCGCAGCGCAACGTTGAGCGACCGAATGCCGCCGCCTACGGGCGTGGTCAGCGGGCCTTTGATTCCAACAAGATACTCGCGGAACGCTTCCACCGTGTCGTCCGGCAGCCATTGATCGAATTTGTCCTTCGCTGTTTGACCGGCAAATACTTCAAACCACGCAATTTTCTTTTATCCGCCGTATGCCTTTTCGACCGCGGCGTCGAACACGCGCACACTCGCCGCCCAGATATCCGGC
>JBKOYE010000015.1:0-11622 GCA_046725275.1 Verrucomicrobiota bacterium | reverse complement strand
TGCGAGTTGCACGGCGTACTAAGCTGAGGTTGAGAGATGAACGTTAAGAATCGATCCAAATGCGTCGGCGGTCATGGACCGCCGCTACAACTCGATCCGAGGGAATAACGGCACTGGTTTGCCGACCACGTGGCCATCCGGTAATCTCCCCCACTCCGCGTCTGCGAGCGAGAAGCGTTCTTCTTTTCCGCTCAGCTCCGGCTCCATCTTCCAATTCAGTTGATCGAAAATTCCATGCGCCGCTCGCGGCAAGATCGGCGAAATCAAGATCGCGATGATGCGTAGCGATTCGGCAAGTGTGTAAAGAATATCGTCTAATTCTCTAGCCTTTTTCGGATCTTTCGCGACAGCCCACGGTTTTGTTATCTCGATCGTCTGGTTACAGATTAAAACGTCGCGAAATGCCGCATCTAGCGCAGCACTTACTGCGTACGCCGGCTTCAGCTCACTGAGTGATTCGCCGAGTTCCGTTGGATCAATCTCGCTCGAAAGTGGCGTGTACTCGAACGGAGCAACGTACGCCGCGATTGATTTATCGAAGTCGAGTTCGCTTACGACAGCTGGGCGGTCGCTAACACTGCTCGATTTGGAGAGACACGCTCCTCGGTATCTAGCTAACATGTTCAGCGTACGATTGAGCAAATTGCCTAACGAATTGGCAAGATCGGCGTTGTAACGAGAGACGAGGCGCTCTTCGGAAAAGTCTGCATCCTGACCGGTCGCGATATCGCTCATCAAATAATACCGGAGCGCGTCGGCGCCATATTTGTCCGCGAGCACAAATGGATCGATGATGTTGCCGGCGCTTTTGCTCATCTTTGCGCCGCCGAGGTTCCACCAGCCATGGACGAGCAGTTGCGGCATTTGGTCAGCGGGGCAACCGATCGCGTGCAGCATGATCAGCCAATAAATCCCGTGGGCGGGAACGAGAATGTCTTTTCCGATGATTTGTAACGCAGGCCAGCGTTCTCGAAAGGATGAAGGCTGAAGGTTGAAGGATGAAATAGAAGGATCGTAGCCGGCGAAGCTGATGTAGTTCGTCAGCGCGTCGAACCAGACGTAGGTGACGAAATTTTTGTCGAAGGGCAGCTCGATTCCCCAATCGAGTCGCGATTTCGGACGCGAGATGCAAAGATCGCCGCCGATTCTCTCAACCGCATTTCGCAATTCGGTCTGGCGGAAATCGGGAATGACTGCATCATTGCGATCTTCGATGTACCGAAGTAGCCACTCTTTGTACTGGCCGAGCTTAAAGTAGTAATTTTCTTCCTGGCGAAATTCGATCTCGCCCCACTCCGCACCGAACTGGCCGTCTGGAGCGCGCTCTTTGTCGGTCAGGAATTGTTCCTGCCGGATCGAGTAATAGCCGGCTTGTTTGTCTTTATAGATTTGGCCTTCATCGAACAGCCGCTGCAAAATGCCTTGAACAACTTTCTTGTGGCGGTCGCTGATCGTCTCCGCCCAGTCGTCGTATTGCACATCGAGTTTTTTTCCGAGATCGAGAAACTTTTTTGAAATTCCTTTGACAAATTCGGCCGGAGGAACGCCTGCTTTCGCAGCGGATTGCTGCACCTTCTGGCCGTGTTGATCCACGCCAGTCAGAAAAAAAACTTTCTCATCTTTCAGCCGGTGATAGCGCGCAATCACATCGGCCAGAACCATCTCGTACGCGTGCCCGACATGCGGCGACGAGTTCGTGTAATAGATCGCTGTGGTGATGAAAAATGTCTTCGGCATTTCGTGCATCATCTGTAGCGGCAGTCTCTGACTGTCGCAAACTCCGGCGCGCAGACACCGCCACTACAGGACGGGGGCTAGCGCCTGACCAATTTGGACTGCGGCGACACGTCGCTACTACAAGACTGTAGCCGCGTCGCTGTGCGACGCGCGGGAGCGGCCCACAGGGCCGCGGCTACAACTACACCTTCACTTTCTTCCAAACGCCGCCCTGTTGCTTCCAGTTGTAAAGAGGTTTGCCGTTGATTTTGTGAACGGAAGTTTCGGTGACGGTCAGCTTGCCGCCCCCAACCGTCATGAAGAAATCGATGTCGTACATTTTCCCATCGCTTCCCTTCATATCGACACAGGCGAAATATTTATCCCCGCCGAGACTCGAGAACCGGTCGTCGTGGACCTTGACCAAGTCCAAGGCGAGATCTTTACGTTGAAATGGGATATGAAACTTGTTGTCGGGCGATTTCGCGGAGTAGCCGCTGATGAACCTCTTAAGTCCGTCAGAGACATCGGACATAGTCGCTTGCATCATCGCAGCTTGAGGAGCGCCCTTTGTTGTCTGCGGCAGTTGTTGCGATTGGAATTGCTGCGGGGCTCTTGGATGATCCTGGGCAAGGAGCAGCACAACCGGTACAACAAGGAGTCCAACGAATACGCAGATAGCTAGTCGTGTAGTCATCAACCGCAGCATACGCTGTCAGCACGAGAAAACCAATGCTTGCGAGTCTACGCGCGCGGATCCGAACTGGATGTTTAAAATCAGACCGCGTCTGCTTGGAGCAAATCGGGCGCAGTTTTCGATGTTGCCTCTCTGGAACTTCGCCGCTCTACCGAATCGTACAACAAGGGCAAGAGAAGCAGGGTAAGAAACGTCGAACTAATGATCCCGCCGATGACAACTGTCGCCAGTGGTCGCTGAACCTCTGCACCGGCGCTTGTTGAAAGCGCCATTGGAATAAAACCGAATGCCGCGACGGCTGCAGTCATTATTACTGGCCGCAGACGCGTCAGAGATCCTTCCAGTACAGCGGCGCGGACATCGCGTCCCTGTTCCCGCAGCTGATTGAAATAGCTAATCATCACAACGCCGTTGAGCACGGCCACGCCACTCAAGGCGATGAAGCCGACAGCCGCCGAAATACTAAAGGGCATGTCGCGCAACCAGAGGGCGACGATCCCACCAGTAATAGCGAGAGGAACGCCGGAGTAAACAAGCAACGCTTGTCGAACACTCCTGAACGCCATGAAAATAAGAACGAAGATGAACGCCAAAGCTGCGGGTACGACAATTGTCAGCCGCGCCTTAGCTTCGCGCAGATTCTCGAATTGGCCGCCAAATTCGAGGGTATAGCCTTCCGGCAATTGGACGTGTTCACGAACTTTCGCGTCGGCTTCGCGCACCCAGCTGTCCACATCGCGTCCGCGCAAATTCACCATTAATGCTGCGCGACGTTGGCCGGAATCCCGCAGGATTGGCGAGACGGTTTTTACCCGATCGATTTCAGCCACGTCTCCGAGCGGCAGCAGTCCTGCGTCGCCGACACGCACAGGCAACGCGCGAATCGCCTCCAGACTTTCGCGATCTTTCTCTGCCAGACGAACAACAATATCGAAGCGGCGATTCCCCTCTAGCATCGTTCCGACCGTTTGTCCGCCCAGAGCCGCGGCGATTGTCTGGTTCACGTCGCCCGCGTGCAGATTGTACTTCGCCAGCACGTCCCGCTTTACTTTTATTTCAAGCATCGGTGCGCGGCCGGTAGTCTCATATTCAACCTCGCCTTCGCCCTCGCGCGTGCCGGGAATTTGTTCGAGCACTTCTTTCACTTCGGAACCGAGGCGCTCGAGGACATCATAATCGTTGCCAAAAATCTTCACAGCAATGTCGGCGCGGATGCCTTCTAGCATTTCGTTGAAGCGCATTTCGACCGGCTGGGCCACCATGACGCGGGCGCCTGGATTCAGATTCTCGATCTCGGTCGTGATAATTTTTGCGAGCTCTTCTTTGCTGATCGGGCGATTGTCGACCCTCCGCCATTCTCCTTGCGGCTTGTAATAGATGTAAAAGTCGCAATCGCTCGGCGGCATGGGATCGGTTGCGATTTCGGCACTGCCGATTCGAGAAAAGACGTGCGTCACTTCAGGAACGCGCTTTGGAATCTCCCGTTCGGTGTTGCGCTGCTGTTCGACGCTCTCATCAATATTAATGCTGCTCGCTCGATAAACCATCATCGTGAACGTTCCCTCATCGAGTTTGGGAATGAAGTCGGCGCCGAGCCGCGCGAAAATCAGTACGGCAAGACCAAAGAGCACGAGCGCACCAAGCACGACGAGCCAGCGGAGTCGCAGCGCCAGCTGCAAACTCGGTGAGTAGATACGCTTAATCGCGCGAATGATGAAGTTATCGCGTTCCGCAATGCGGCCTCTGAGCAGGAACGAGCAAAGCGCCGGCATTAGTGTCAGCGCCAAGACGAGCGAACCACCCAGCGCCATCATCACCGTCAGCGCCATTGGGTGGAACATTTTTCCTTCGATGCCGGACAGGGCGAGAATTGGCAGGTAAACAATTGCAATGATCAAGACGCCAAAAAACATTGGGGTCCCGACCTGCTTGCTCGCGGCGATTACGGTGTGCAGCCGCTCTTCGGTCGATAAACGCCGGCCGAGCTGATGCTGCTTTGCACCCAACTGACGAACAACGTTTTCCACGATCACAACTGCGCCATCGATAATCAGTCCAAAATCGATCGCACCTAGACTCATCAGATTTCCGGAAATGCCGAATCGCGTCATGCCCGTAATCGCGAACAGAAAGGCCAGCGGGATCGCGGTCGCGACAATCAGCGCCGCGCGCCAGTTTCCGAGGAGAAAGAGCAGCACGGCCGTGACAAGCAGCGCGCCTTCGAAAAGATTGGTGGCCACGGTGCGAATAGTGCGGTGAACCAGATTCTTTCTGTTGTACTCCGGACTAATGACTACGCCGGATGGCAGTTGCTTTTGAATTTCCGCAATTTTCGCGGCAACGCGCTCCGCCACAGCGTGACTGTTCTCGCCCATTAGCATCATCGCGACGCCGAGAACGGCTTCCTTCCCACTGTGCGTTGCGGCCCCTGTGCGAAACGCGTGACCGATTTGGACCTCTGCCAGATCTTTGACGCGCAGCGGCATCACCGCTGCAGCGAATTTTACCGGGAGCTCCGCAATTTCTTCCGGCGAAACCACACGACCAACACCGCGGATGACGAGTTGATCGCCGCCGGCATTGACAATGCCGCCGCCAGCGTTCTCGACGTTTTCACCCACAACCTTGGCTAGATCGCTCACGGTCAGGCCCGCGTCGCGCAATTTCACGATGTTTGGTTGCACGACAATTTGCTTCACATAACCGCCGTAGGCATTGACCTCAGCTACGCCTTGAACCGTCCGCAACTGCGGCTTGATCACGTATTCTTGGATCTCCCATAGCGCCATCAACTGTGCTTCACGGGACGCCGGCGCGTTTGGCGCGTTCGGCGCGTAGTCGATCGTGTAATAGAAGACTTCGCCCAGCCCGGTGGTGATTGGAATGAGCTTTGGGGTGAGTCCTGCCGGAAGCGAATCCGCCGCGGTTTGCAGCCGTTCAGTCACGAGTTGCCGCGCGCGATAAACATCGTTTTTATCAGTGAATTGAAGCGTGATTTGTGAAAGGCCGAAGCGAGAGAGCGAGCGCATTTCCGTAACCCCGGCCACGCCGCCGAGTGCCATCTCCAGTGGCACGGTCACTAGCTTTTCTACTTCGTCTGGTGCGAGCGCCGGCACCGTTGTATTCACCTGCACTTGCACGCCAGTAATGTCCGGAATCGCATCCATCGGGAGCTTCGTTGCCGACCACAGCCCGACGAGAAGGAGTGCGAGAGCCCCCATCAAGACGAGAACTCGCTGGCGAACGGAGAACTCCAGGATCTTGTCGATCATCGCTGCTGCTCCTCCCGATACAGTTTTTGGCCGGTCAAAATCTCCAGCGTCTGCGCAGCTTCGAGCGCATCCTTTTGTGCGTCGTTGAATGCGCTGATCGCTTCGAGATACTGTTTCTGAATCTCGACGTAAGTCGTCAGTGGAACCGCACCAAGGTGATAATTGCGATCAGCTAACTCTGAGGCTTCGCGCAATTTCGCCATAGCGCCGGCGCTCCACGTTTGAATCTCGGCTCGCTTTGATTCCAGCGTCGCGGCGGTTTGTGTGACGCGTCTTTCGACTTCGCGCTCCGTCAGAGCCAAGGAGGTCTCAGCCTGCTGCTGACGCGCTTTGCTAGTGGCAATGTTCCCCAGGTTGCGATCCCACAAGGGCAGCGGTAACGAGACACCCAGCCCCACGCGCTGCTCCCGATCAATTGCATTCTCCAGCGAGTAAAACGGCCCGACAGCAATGGCTGGGAACCGCTCGTTCTTCGACAGGGCGACCTTGAAGCCTTGCTGAGCGAGCTCAACTTGACGGATTCGGATGTCGAACGCATTTGAGCTAGCGGCATCCACCAGCTTCGGAACGGACGCCGCAGTAAAAACGATCGGTCTCGCGCCCACCGTTAAAGCTGCGTCGGCAGACCGCCCGCATAACTGATTCAACTCTGCCGCAATCGTATTTTCTGCTAATGCCGATTCGCGCTCCTGGCGCTGAAAAGTCAGCAAGTTCGCGCTGATAATCTGTGCTTCCAGTTGCGGCGCGACCCCCGCGAGCGGCCGCTCCTTCAGCACATCGTTGAGCGCTTGAGTTCGCGACGCGACCTCCTGCACCGCTTTCGTTCGCTCGTGAGCGCTGGTTATTGCGTAAGCCAGCGAACGAACACGCGCGGCAAGCGTCAGACGAAACTGTTCCAGATGTAGTTCTGCAAGAACCAGATCGTGATTTGCAATCGCTCTGCGCAACGCAATTCGACCGGGATACTCGAAGGTTTGGCTAAATGAGAGAGTCAATAGTGCGCCATCGCCGCTCGTTCCTCCTGAACTTTCGCGCGAATTCTTGTAGCCAACTTCTGAGTTTAGTTCGGGGTTGCGAACCGTTCCGGCAGTTCGCACGGCTCCTTTCGCCGCAGCGATCTCCGCGACAAAGAAGTTTAGTTCGGGATTTCGCTGGAGCGCTTGCTGGACCAGTGTCTGCGGCGTTTCAGCAAGCGCACTCGCGCACACGAGCAGAATGGCGCTCGCGGTAACAGATTTAGCTTGTATGTAAATGAACATGGTTGGCAAAAGAATTGGAGAAGCCACAACGCCTCTGGTTGTGGTGAGGCTTGAAGCCTGAGCGGAGAAGGTGCGCGGACACACCGCGCCTGCGCTCAGTTGTTAGGCGAGCTGAGGCGGATGATCAATCGCTGCCGGTACACCGACCGGTGCTGATTCATCACGACTGACAGCGAAGAGTGAAGCGCCGGATGCGTCCGCAACGTTTACTGCGTCGGAAAAAGCGACAGCCGACCCATTGTGAACTGCACATGAGCAATGCGAACACGGGCTTTTGTCGTGATGCGAGTCCGATTGTGAACTCTCGCATGCACAATGGTCGCCTCGCAAATCAGCGATCGAATCGGCAACGATGTCACCGGTGAATGCGAACAGGACGAGAAAGCCCGCGAGCGTAAGTAGCCGCGATGTTCGCACCACCTTCATCGAATTCGCTATTAACGCTGCCACTGAAAGGTGTCAAACGAACGTAATCAGTTCACAGCTTGATCGATCGCAGACGGAGCGCGTTCGCGATGACCGAAACCGAGCTAAAGCTCATGGCGGCTCCGGCAATCATCGGGCTGAGAAGAACACCGAAGAATGGATACAGGATGCCAGCAGCGATCGGCACGCCGAGCGCGTTGTAAATGAACGCGAAGAATAGATTCTGCCGGATATTGCGCATCACGGCGCGACTGAGATGCATTGCTTTGACAATGCCCATCAGGTCGCCTTTCACCAGCGTAATGCTGGCGCTTTCGATCGCGACATCGGTCCCCGTTCCCATTGCAATTCCTACATCGGCGGCCGCGAGCGCAGGCGCATCGTTAATCCCGTCGCCCGCCATCGCGACAATCGCGCCGCTGGCTTTCAATTTTTTGACAATCTCGATTTTCTCATCGGGCATCACTTCCGCGCGGAACTCGTCGATTGCCAGCTCACGCGAAACCGATTCAGCTGTGCGCCGATTGTCGCCCGTGCACATGATGATTTTCAGGCGCATGTCGTGAAGCGCGCGAATCGCGCTTCGGGTCGTTGGTTTGATGGGATCAGCGATGCCAAGGACGCCAACTGCGTGTCCATCTACTGCTACCCAAACGGTTGTTTGCGCTTTTTCCTGCAAGCGATCTGCTTGTCTTCTGAGATCCTTCGAAGGCGTCACCTCGGAATCAGCCAGAAATTTTTCTTTGCCCACAAGCACCCGTCTGCCGTCGAGTTTTGCCGACACGCCGCCACCGGTTGTGGACTGAAAATCCGTCACATCGCGTAACCCGATTTGTTCCTTTTTCGCCGCCTCCACAATTGCGCGCGCAAGCGGATGTTCGCTGTGCGCTTCCACAGAAGCCGCAATCTCCGAGAGTTCGTGTTCGCTTGTCCCGTTATCAGCAACCCGGCTGACGACCTCCGGTTTACCGGCTGTTAACGTGCCAGTCTTGTCCGTGATCAAGTCCGTCACTTTTTCAGTGATCTCGACCGCTTGCGCGTTTTTTACCAAAATTCCTGCGTGCGCAGCGCGCCCGACGCCGACCATGATCGACATCGGTGTCGCAAGCCCGAGCGCGCATGGACAGGCAATAATCAGCACGGAAACGGCATTCACCAAAGCATAAGCCATCGCAGGTGCGGGCCCCAAAATCGACCACACGATAAAAATAATTACCGCGATACTGATGACCGCCGGAACGAAATAACCGGAAACCGTGTCGGCAAGCTTTTGAATGGGAGCGCGACTGCGCTGCGCCTCGGCCACCATTTGCACAATTTGCGCCAGCAGCGTTTCCGATCCAATTCGCTCCGCACGCATCAAAAACGAACCGGTCTGATTGACCGTGGCGCCGACGACTTTGTCACCTGCGCGTTTGCTTACCGACATCGGTTCGCCCGTGATCATCGATTCGTCGATGTTGCTGCGGCCTTCAACGATCGCACCGTCGATGGGCACCTTTTCGCCCGGGCGCACGCGCAACAGGTCACCTTTCTGAATTGCATCCACAGCGATCTCTTCCTCCTGCCCATTGGTGGCGGCGGCGCCCCCGCCGCCGATCTCCTGCGACGAGGGCGTCGCAGCTACAGGTTTCCGAATCCGATGCGCGGTTTTTGCCGCAAGGCCAAACAAGGCTTTGATTGCCTGCCCGGTGCGGCTGCGCGCTTTCGCCTCGATCAGTTGGCCTAACAACACCAGCGTCGTGATGACGGCTGCTGCTTCAAAATAAAGATCGACCTCGCCATGCTTCCGGAAGGAGTCGGGAAAAATTCCGGGCGCGATTGCTGCGACCGCGCTGTAGAAATATGCTGCGCCGACGCCGACGGCGATCAGCGTAAACATATTGAGACTGCGGTTGATGATCGACTGCCATGCCCGGGCGAAGAAAAAGCCGCCCGCCCAAAGAACCACCGGCGTCGTTAGGCCAAACTCGATCCATTTTCCGATTTGCCTGGGAACGATTGTATCAACATCCAGTCCGGGAATAGCATGGCCCATCGCGATGATCAGCACCGGGATCGTGAGCACGAGCGCTATCCAGAACTTGCGCGACAGCGATTTGACTTCGCGTTGCTCTTCGTCCCCCACTCCGACCGTCTTCGGCTCCAGGGTCATCCCGCATATCGGGCAATTCCCCGGATAATCCTGCTCGATTTCCGGATGCATTGGGCAGGTGTAGATCACGGGAGGCATTACAAACGCCGGCTCAACGCCACGTGCAGTTCCCAATCGCACTCGAGGTGTCTATAGAATGGCGAAGCTGGAATGTCGAATGACGAACGGATTATGATACGCCCCGCGCCGCTGTGGTTCGCACGCGGTCGCCAGAGTTGCGATTACTGGCCTCTGGTGGGTTTGCCGGTTTCGACGAAAAGCTTGAGCCGGTTGAGCTGATCGTTAAGCATGCTCTCAACGGCTGGAGCAATCTTCTCGAATCCTCCTTGGACAGATCCCCCAACGCTGTAGGACAACTCGACTCGGGTGTTTTCGGCTCCGCCGGTCAGCTTCCACGTCATGCTTCCGGCAAGACCGGACGCCTGGAGCGGACCGAGCCCTCCCGAAAGCCGCAAGACTTCGCCCGGGGCCACGTAGACCACTCGCAGATGTTCGACTCCGCCACCATTTGGCAGTTTCTCGCAGAAGCACCCTGCCGGCCGCGGATCAATCGAGAGATTCTTCGCATCGTGTGAATACGTGTGCTCTGGATTCCACCATGAGCCGACCTGTCCAACCAGCGCGTCGTACACCTTTGCTTTCGGCGCGTTGACTGTTGCTTCGAGCTCTACGAGAAAACCCGTGGGTGTGATCTGTGGAGCTGAGTGTGCGGACGCCGTCGGCAACAGGGCTAATGCGGCTAACAAGTACCGGCGCATGCTTAGCGCGCCAAGCATTAGGCCGCCTTCGCGGTTTCCATCTCTTCGGTGTATTTGCCGAACCGCGCCTTGCCGTTGCACCAGGCGCGATGATGAAACGCCTGTTGCGCGGCAGAGACGTTTGCTGCCTCACCCTTCCAGGCTTTAAGCACCGGCGCTTGTAAAGCACGGCCATACGAAAAGCTCAGCTGCCATGGCAGATCCTCCATGCGATTCATGGCGTTGAGATGTTCGGTCGCTTGCTGATCGGTCTGACCGCCTGAGAGAAATACGAGACCGGGCACGGCCGCCGGAACAACATGCTTCATGCAGCGCACTGTGGCTTCCGCAACTTCCTGCACGGAAGCCTGCTGTGGACATTCCTTGCCCGAAAGCACCATGTTCGGCTTCAGCAATATTCCTTCGAGCACAACACGGTGCTCCGCTAAAGAATCGAAAACGCTCCGCAATGTTTGTTCAGTTACTTCGAAATACCGTTCGATCGTGTGCGTGCCATCCATGAGCACTTCCGGTTCGACGATTGGCACAATGTCGCCTTCCTGACAGAGCGCAGCGTAACGCGCCAGTGCTTCCGCGTTCGAATCGATGCATGTGCGCGTTGGAATTCCTTCGCCAATCGTGATGACAGCGCGCCACTTGGCGAAACGCGCTCCAAGTTGCCGATATTCGGCCAATCGCTCGCGTAGTCCGTCCAAGCCTTCGGTGACTTTTTCACCGGGAAAATTCGCCATCGCCTTTGCGCCTTTATCCACCTTGATACCGGGAACGATCCCCTGCTGCTCGAGCACTTCGACAAAACTCCGTCCGTCGCGAGTCTTCTGCCGAATCGTTTCATCAAACAGAATCACGCCGCTAATGAATTCGCCGGCACCTTTCGTGGTAAACAAAATTTCACGATACATCCGCCGGTTCTCCTCGGTGGAAGGGACATTGATGCTTTTCAATCGCTTCTCGATCGTTCCCGAACTTTCGTCTGCTGCCAGGATCCCTTTGCCCGGCGCGACCAGTTTCTTCGCTACGCTTTCCAGATTTTCAGTTTTCATAATCGTCTCCTCAAAATTTCTGATGAAATTATCGTCTTCTTCCTCGCAAAATATTTGCAGAAATGCAAACCAAAACCGGCGGCAAAATCCTAGCAACAGGGCCTCGACTCGGAAACTGATTTGTGGTATATGCGATCCAGTGATCAGGATTGTCATTTCGGTGCTGATGACTGCGGTGCTGTTTACGGCTCCGATGGGCCTCGCCGCGCGGTCATGCATGCTGTCCAGTGCGCCAGAACAACAAGCGTGCAAGCCACGTTCCTGCGCCAACAAGACCTGTTGCGCGACGTCAAACG
>JBKOYE010000171.1:0-14758 GCA_046725275.1 Verrucomicrobiota bacterium | reverse complement strand
GCGGTCGCGTGCAGCACTGCCTGCTCACGCATGTATAGCACGGCTAGAAACGCTGCGACCATCACCAGAGTGCTGATCGCCAGCAACAGAAGAACTCCGGCAATTTTACCCACAACGTATTCGAAACGCGGAACCGGCTTGGCGAGAATGGTGTAAACTGTGCGGTCCTCGATGTCCTGAGGCAGCATTCGAGCCGTGGCAACGATCGCGAGAAGCGAAGTGAACATCGAGACCGCGCCGAGCGAAACGTCCTTCAGGATTTGGAATTCCTGTTGAAAAGAGAACTGCGCCATGAAGATCGAACTGCCGATCAACAGCAGTCCAAACACCAGCAGCACATAAAAAACCTTCAACCGCGTAAGCTCAGTAAGCGTGTTGCTGGTGATGGCGACAATGCGCGACAATGAGAAAGCGCGGTGACGCTTCGGAATGCTTGAAGCGTTGAATGGTTGAAGTGTTGAAGCGGTTTCGCCGTCTGTCATTTCTGTTTTCTTAGTTCGTCACTCGCAAGTTGAGCCTTTGTCATTCCCTCCGGTCGATTCCAGGAACAATCTTTCCAGCGTTGTTGTCGATGTTCGCCGCTCGAGCAATTTCGCGTTTGACCGGCTGATAAACGATTCAATCTCGTGAACGAGCTCGTCGGAAGCATCAGCGATCACAAGCTCGGTTTGATTTTCGATCGCGATCAATTCCTGCAAACGCCCTTCGCGCACCAGCACGCCATCGGCGAGAATCCCAATGCGATCACAAATCTCCTGCGCTTGGGCGAGCAAATGCGACGAGAGCAGCACGGTGATTCCGCGCCGTTTCAGGTCCATGATCAAGTCCCGAATCTCTCGCGAGCCAGCCGGATCGACGCCGGCAGTTGGTTCGTCCAACACGACCAGCCTTGGATCATGAATCAATGCCTGCGCAAGCCCGATACGTTGCAGCATCCCTTTCGAATACGTGCCCAACCGGCGGTCGCGCGCGTTGTTTAGCCCCACGAGATCGAGCAATTCGTTAACGCGTTTCTTCAATGCCGCACCTGTCATTCCGCACAGCCGTCCGAAGAAACGCAGGGTTTCCTCACCGGTGAGATATTTGTAGAAATACGGGTTCTCGGGGAGAAACCCGACTGCTTCGCGGCTTTCGACGAGGCGACTGTCCCGTCCGAAGATTTCCGTGCGACCGCGCGTTGGCGACACCAAGCCGAGAATGATTTTCAGTGTGGTGCTCTTCCCCGAGCCGTTCGGACCGAGTAACCCGTACACCTCGCCGGGTTCGATGCGGAGACTAAGATCCTTTAACGCCACAACTCCACGAGTGGGATGAAACGGAACAGGAAAAATTTTGGTTAATCCGTGAACAGCGACCGCCGAGTTAGTCATAGCGAATCTCAAAGCCGCGGGCAGTGACCGGTTCGTTTAACCTATTCTCGGTTTGCTTGTGAATTAGCGAGTGAAGTTCGCTTTCTGCGACGTGATCGACGAACGCGCGCACCTCAGCCTCTTCACCTGTGACCTGAAGTTCCACGCGGCCGTCCGGCAGGTTACGCACCCACCCGGTCAGGTCGAATCCCTTGGCGATGTGGCGCACAGTGAAACGGAACCCTACGCCCTGGACGTGACCTTCGTAAAATACCTGAAGCGAGATCATCACCTGCTCCAAGATAGGCGATACCAGATGCCTGGCGCCAGATCGCAAAATCGGCGTGCACAAAACTCCAGTACCACGCATCCCGTATCCAGAACCGAGCATCGCCTATTTGTACGAATAGACGAGACAGAAACTGCCTTCCTGGCCATCGACCAGATCGACCGCCACAAAGTATTGGCCACTGTTGTCCGGCGCAAAACCGGCCGCTGCTTTTTCCGCATTGCTATAGCTTTCCGTGGTCACTTGCTTGCCGGTTTCATCGAAAACGCTGATCGCGACCTTTTTTACCGGCTCTACCGTGCCCACTGAAAACCAATACTGGTTGCCCGCATAAAGGTTCACCGCGATCAGGGTCTGATCGTGTGGCTTAAGTACGCCGCACCAATGTCCATCTCGAATCTTGAAACCGTCATTTGCAAATGCTCCTGCAAGTTCGAGGGCGTCTTTGCGCGCGCGCACTTCAGCGTCGGTGTCTGCGCGCAAAACGAAATTCGTGCTAAGCACAGCGAGCGAAACGAAAGCGGACAACCAGCTTTTCATTTCGGCGGTTCTTTGCTCTCTATTTCCGTCATCAGCTTGCCGACGGCCTCGTTCACTTTTCGCACTTCCTCGACGCTCGGCGCCTTGCCCTCCGGAAAGGAAACGAGTTTTTCAAGTCCGGTCAGTTGTTCGCTTACATCTTTGACCAGACGTTCCTGGCGCAATTCGGGGGAAATTTCATTGACCCTTGATTGCATGAAGCGAACCAGAGCCGGTTGCCGGATAACTTTCGCCGCGGACTCGTTGTAATTCTTAATGATCGCCCCGGTAACGACCTGCGTCCCGCGGATCCAACCGCCGAGAGTCACCAGGATGACCAAGTCCTGGTCGGCGTGCGATTGCATTGAGGATTTCACCTCGTTTTCCGTCGCTTCCAGTTCAGCTTGCAGCGTGTCCCATTCGTTGTGCTCGGCAAATTCATTGATGCTATTGCCGCGGCTGAGCAGTTGCTCGCTTACTCCAAGCGCCTTTCCGAGCTTCATGATATCCGAGCCGATATTTTTGACCTGCTGACCGTCCTTCGCTTCAACGGCGATGAATCCATCGGCAATTAAACCGCCGAGATTGAGCGCGATCTGCGCGCGATTGCTATACGTTATCGGTATTGGCCCGCGATATTGAGCTGACCAGTTTATTTTTCCCGTTTTTCCGAGCGCGGCGAAGAGCTCGCCTGGTGTGGGGACGCCGATGGAATCAGTTCTGACGGCTTTTGCCATTTGATCCGCTGATAGACGCTGCGCTTCCTCGGCCGCCGCTGTGGAAATAGCAGAAACCAAGGCCAGCATCGCCAGAGCGACCAAACGAATCATCGCGAAGATTATGCGTGCCCGAACCAAATTGCCAATCGGAATCTGCCACATCATGAATGGGTTCCTCCCACCCTCGCGGTACAGGCCCGACCGAACGGATTTGCCTGCATCTCCGAAAGCTGTTCTAGTCGGCGCAGAAGCCTATGGCGAGCAGCAGCATCAGCCACATCCATGCCCGCGAAATTTTGGATTCGCGTGGGAATCCAACAATTGAGGTCGATGTGCGCGTTGAAAGCGGCGCGCTTGGGCGAGCGGCCGTTCCCAGCGGGGCGAGCACCGGTGAACATGAAGCATTAGAATTGCGCGACGGCGACAAGAACCGCTTCGCCGGCAAGGGGGTGACAAAAGCAGTCGCCAATGTTAATCGGAAGATCGCGCCGCTTCTCAAGGGAATGGACGCGCGAGACCAGGCGAACATCGACAGGGAGCTGATTGAACTCGACGGTACGCCAAGCAAGAAAAATCTCGGCGCCAATGCGACGTTGGCTGTTTCGCTGGCAGTTGCCCGAGCGGCCGCAGCGGCCGAAAATCTACCGCTCTTTCGTTATCTCGGCGGACTCGAAGCGCGAGTGCTTCCGGTGCCGATGATGAACATCCTGAACGGTGGCGCGCACTCGGACGCGCCGATTGATTTCCAGGAATTCATGATCGTGCCGCGCGGCGCGCCGAGTTTTTCGGAAGCGCTGCGTTACGGCGCCGAGGTGTATCACGCGCTGAAATCTGTACTGAAAGAACGACAGCTTTCCACGGCAATTGGGGACGAAGGCGGATTTGCGCCGCAGCTTAATTCCGCCGGAGACGCGTTGGAATCCATTTCGGCGGCCGTCGAGAAGGCGGGTTACAAGCTGGGCGAAGAAATCTTCATAGCACTCGATCCCGCTGCGTCGGAATTCTACGACTGCGAAAAGCATCGTTACGTCTTCAAGAAATCCGGTGGCGCAAAGAAAACTGGTGAAGAGTTAGTCGATTACTACGCGGAGCTTTGCGCGCGGTTTCCCATCGTTTCCATTGAGGACGGTTGCGCTGAGGACGATTGGGACGGTTGGAAAAAACTCACGAAAAAACTTGGCGCCAGGATCCAGCTTGTTGGCGACGATCTCTTCGTTACAAACGTTGAATTTCTCCGCCGAGGAATTGCCGAGCACGTAGCGAATTCCATTTTGATTAAGGTGAATCAAATCGGCACGCTTACCGAAACGCTGGCGACGATCGATTTGGCAAAGCAAAACCGTTACACGACTGTGATCAGTCATCGCTCTGGTGAGACTGAGGATACAACTATCGCTGACATCGCCGTAGCGACCAATGCCGGCCAAATCAAGACCGGTGCGCCATGCCGGAGCGACCGTGTGGCCAAGTACAACCAGCTGTTGCGGATCGAAGAAGAACTTGGTGACAAAGCGGTGTACGGCGCTACAATCCGCTGAAGTGGAGCACGGTTACGCTGATTTCCGCGCGCGTCGCGAAGCCACCGTCTGGCAGCGACTGAACCGGGTTCTCCTCGTTCTGCTCATCATCGCGATCTGGCTGGTGATTGTGAGCCTGTTCGTGCCGCCGTATAAAAAACTGATGCAGAGCCGCACGGAAATCGACAACCTCCAGCAACAGGTGAATGAGCAACAAACTTTGCTGACGCGGCAGACGCGCGAAGTCAATTTGCTCAAGACAGACGTCAGTTACCTCGAAACGATCGCGCGCGACCGGCTTGACCTGATGAAGGAAGGAGAGACAATTTTTCGTCTCGAAACGGCGCGTGCCAAGCCGAAGGCTGTCGCTCCCGCGCGCAAGTAGGTAGCGCACGCGTCCCGCGTGCTGGTTTCAGCGTCGCGCCGAAACAGTCTTTTGTTTAGTCCCCCAAACAAAATCACATCAGCGAACAGAAGGAAAGTTCGCGATCGCGAGCACGCGCTCGCCAGCATGCGGGACGCGTGCGCTACGCTTTGCGATTGGCCGCGATTTCAATTAAAGTTCAGTCATGCCAACAGAAATCTCCATTCCAGATGCTGAGGATCTGAAATCGCGGGTGCGCGAATTACGGAGGTTTCTTTGACGTCGAACAGCTCCAGAAGAATTTAGCTGCGATCGAGGCGCGCATGGCTGCGGCCGATTTCTGGTCGAATCGGGAGCGCGCACAGACTGATGTCGAGGAAGTGTCACGATTGCGTTCGTTGATCAATCCGTTCCGTGAACTGGAACGCGAGATCGAAGATTTCAGCGCCTTGCAGGAACTGGCTACGGAAGAAAACGACCCGGCGCACCGCGCGCAGGCAGAGAAAGAAGTGGTAACTGAACACGATCGCCTGGTTCATAAACTCGACGAGTTCGAGCTACGCCAGTTTCTTTCCGGCGAAAACGATCGCGCGAACGCATTTGTCACCATTCATTCGGGCGCAGGCGGCACCGAATCGTGCGACTGGGCAGACGTGTTGTTGCGGATGTATCAGCGCTGGATCGAGCGCAGCGGGTTCAAGTCGCAGACAGTGGACATCCAACAAGGTGAAGAGGTAGGCATTAAATCGGTTACGCTTCTCGTGACCGGCGAGTACGCGTATGGACATCTGCAAACCGAGCGCGGTGTGCACCGGCTCGTGCGGATTTCGCCGTTCGATGCGAATAAGCGGCGGCATACCTCGTTCGCGAGCGTGGATGTCGTTCCTGAAATCGCCGACACTGCTCCGATTGAAATCAATCCGACCGACTTGGAAATCGACACGTTTCGCAGCGGCGGCAAGGGTGGGCAGAACGTGAATAAGGTAGAAACTGCTGTGCGCATTTTGCACAAGCCAACTGGAATCGTCGTGGCCTGCCAGGCCGAGCGCAGCCAGGGGCGCAATCGCGAGTTGGCGATGAAAATGTTGAAAGCGAAACTTTACCAAGTCGAAGAAGACAAGAAACGCGCAGAGATGGAGCGGCAATATGGGGAGAAAGGAGAAATTGCCTGGGGAAATCAGATTCGCTCGTACGTGTTTCAGCCATATCAAATGGTGAAAGACCACCGAACCGGCGCAGAGACGAGCAATGTGCAAGCCGTGATGGATGGCGATATCGACATGTTTATCCAGGCGAAATTGCGGGGTGAAAAAGCCGCAAAAGACGATAGCAACCGCGAAGCTTAATTCATGTCATCTCAAGCGAAGTCGAGAGACCCCGCGATCTTAGCTTAGAGTTAATCCTCGGGATTCCTCGACTCCGCTCGGAATGACTTGTTAGGAACCGCTCACCAGCCGGAGCCGAAAACGCGGATGGAAATCTCCACCGTTATGCGCGCGGCAACAGGCCAGACATGCGACTGTGCGTTTGATCTTGCGCACACGAGGGAAATCACGCCGGCAATTTGGACAACGATAGATGAAACGCGGCGCATAACGTTTCGTCGGAAACGGCAACGTATGACACCGCTTCTCGCCGCCGATTCCCAAATCGCGACAAGCCTGATGCCACTCGGGTCCATGATGTGAAATCCGGCGCCGGCCTTTTTCTCGAAATTGCGCGAGGACGTGAGCAAGCTCGTGGCGCAGCGTTCGATCGATCTCCTCCGGATGCTCAATCAGCCGCGGGTTCAGCGAAATGAGTTTCTGGCGGTAATCAGCGCGGCCAGCGGCAGTTTTTAGCCGGGAATTCCATTCCACGCGAAGTTCTGTTGAGATTCGATTGGCACCTAACGAGCGCAAAAGCTGACGCGCTTTTGTCTCAAGATCGCTGGCTTTGTAGCCGCTTAGCTGTGCGAAGCGCGCCGCGTCCCACAGGGACGCGGCTACAGTCTGAAATGCAAACTCGAGCTGCCTAAGCGACGGCATATTCGCGCGCGTCTTTGGTTCGCTTCGCGATTCGCTCAAGCGCAGCGGCAGCAGCAGCAACTTCTTCAGCAGTTGTCCATTTGCCAAGAGAAAAACGGATGGCGGAACGGGCGCGTTCCATCGGCAGACCCATCGCAAGCAAAACATGCGAAGCTCTCACTGATCCGACCATGCAAGCTGAGCCGCTCGAGGCGCAAACCCCTTCCAAATCCAGCGCCATCAGCATCGTTTCCGAGTCGATACCGGTAAAACTTACATTGAGTGTGTTAGTAAGCCGACGAACCGGGTCGCCATTTTGCTGCGCATCAGGAAAAACGTCTGCGATGCGTCTCCACAATTCATCGCGCAGCTGCGCTCTTCGTTCCTGCTCCGTCTCGCGATCGCGCGATATCCATTCCGCGGCAGCAGCCATTCCCGCAATGCCAGCCACGTTTTCCGTCCCGGGGCGCCGCTGATTTTCGTGTGCGCCGCCGAACATGATTGGCTGAATCGGTAGGCCGGCGCGGAGAAAAAGAAAGCCTGTACCCTTTGGTCCATAGAACTTGTGCGCAGCAAAACTCGCGACATCGACCAGAGAGACATCGACATCCGTTTTCCCGAACGCCTGGACCATGTCGCTGTGAAGCAAGACGCCGCGCTCTCGACATATCTGTGAGATTTCGCGCATGGGCTGGATCACGCCTGTCTCGTTGTTTGCGGTCATGATCGACACGAGTCTTGTGTCGGGCCGAATTGAATCGGCCAGCTGATCGAGATCGACCATTCCATTGTCGGAAACATTCAGCCAGGTCACCTCAAAATTTTCGCGCTTTTCGAGGTGTTCGACTGGATTCAGCACAGCGTTATGCTCGGCTTTGTTCGAAATAATGTGGCCGCCGCGTGAAGACGAAGATCGCGCCATGCCGAACACAGCCAGGTTGCACGACTCGGTCGCGCCGCTGGTAAAGATGATCTCGCCCAGTTTCGCCTGCAGCAATGCGGCGAGCGTGTCGCGCGCGTTATCAATCGCGGCGCGCGCTTCCCGGCCCGCGGCATGGACGCTGGATGGATTACCAAAATGGCGATCGAGATACGGCAGCATTGCCTCCCTCGCAGCGTCGCATAACGGTGTTGTGGCGTTGTAGTCGAGGTAGATCATCAGTTCTTGATGTTATTCTTGCTCATGCTCTTGCTCGTTCTCGTCATCGTCGGCGCGCCCTGCGATCGCGCCCTACCAACTGCAATCGCGTCTCTATGGGATGCGCGTTGGACAAAATTTTGAAACACGCCACCATCACGCTTCGCACAGCGAAGCAGCTACAGGATTGGCTGTTTTTATTTGCGAAATTCATCACGTGGTTGTCGGCTCGTGTTTTCGTTTGGGCACGACACGAACTTCTTTCTCTTCGTAATAGACGAGCGAGTGCGGCGGAACACTCGTTGTGAGAAAAACATTCGCGCCGATGGTGGAGTTGGCGCCTATCACAGTGTCGCCACCCATGATTGTGGTCCCGGCATAAATGCAGACGCCGTCTTCGATCGTTGGGTGGCGTTTTTTCCCGCGCAACGCTTGTCCCGCCCCGAGCGAGCGCGCGATGAAGGACACGCCCTGGTAAAGCTTCACGTGCGAGCCGATTTTCGTGGTCTCGCCAACGACAACGCCGGTGCCGTGATCGATGAAGAAATGCGAGCCAATTTCTGCGCCGGGGTGAATATCGATGCCCGTGCGGCTGTGCGCCCATTCGGTCATGATGCGCGGAATCAGCGGCACTTTTCCGTACAGCAGATGCGCCATTCGGTAAATCGCGATCGCTTCCAGTGCGGGATACGCAAGAATGATTTCCTCGTAACTTGTGGCAGCCGGGTCGCCTTCGTAAGCCGCGTCGATGTCGGTCCAAAGCATCCGGCGGACCGACGGCAACTGCTTAAAAAAATCAGTTAGCACTTCTTCAGCCTTTGCTTCCGTTGCATCGTCGGGTGGGATTCTGCCGAGGCTTCGGCAAATTTCGGTTTTAAGCCGTGCGTGCAAATGTCTGACGCGAATGCGCGTGGTGTCGGCCAGATCGTCGGAGCTCACCAATGCTTCACTGCGAAAACCGGGAAACATCAGGCTCATCAGCTCGATGCAGG
This sequence comes from Verrucomicrobiota bacterium, assembly GCA_046725275.1. Taxonomy (GTDB): domain Bacteria; phylum Verrucomicrobiota; class Verrucomicrobiia; order Chthoniobacterales; family UBA10450; genus Udaeobacter. The sequence continues at coordinate 5,865 of JBKOYE010000171.1, read as the reverse complement.
CTGCTTCGATCGACAGGCGCGATGGGAGGCTGGCGGCCGCGGCCAGGTAATTTATTCCGCCGGTTTCGCCATAGGTCTGAAGCAGTTCCTCAACTGCGTCCCGTGTGGTGGTGGCCATTTGATGAAATATGCGCCCGCTGAGCATGAAAAAAAGTGAAAGTGTGGGCGAGGATCCAGTAACGCAGGCATCTTGCCTGCCGCGTAGAGCAGGCTTCCCAGCCTGCTATGCCTATGCAGGAAGATGCCTGCTCGCGTAACAGCCAGGATGGCTGCTTCACGCCCCGCGGGCTTGGAGCCATTGCAGAGCGAAGCGAGCGACTTCGCGGGAGTTTTTCAGGTCGAGTTTGTCTTTGATGTGCGCCCTGTGTGTCTCCACGGTCTTGGGGCTGAGATGCAATAGCTTGGCGATTTGACGCACTTCATTGCCTTTCCCGATAAGCTCGAGAATTTCGAGTTCGCGGTCGCTTAGTCGTTCGACTGCGTCTACTTCGCCTTCGGCCTGGCGATGAGCGAACTTTGTGATGACCTGCGCCGCCATGGCCGGGCTGAGATACGGACGTCCGTTAAACACCTCGTGCATCGCCTGAACGACATTTGCCATCGCTTCGTGCTTCATCACGTAACCGTCAGCTCCGGCGCGCATCGCACGCAGCGCGTAGAGTGATTCATCGTGCATCGAGAGCACAAGAATCGGCAGCTTCGGATATTCCGCGCGGATGTTCTTGATCAGCTCGATGCCGTTGGCGCCGGGCAAACTCAGATCAACGATCGCAAGATCGGGATGCAGCTTCCGGATCACCTCCATCGCTTCAGATGCGTTACCCGCCTCGCCGCACACGGCGAAGCTGCCGTCGGAATGGATAAGTTGTTCGAGGCCTTTGCGAAAGAGCGGGTGATCATCCACAATCACGATGCGTTTTGCTTCCGGCGAATCGCATCGCGGATTCTTGTTGGTCGAGCGCACCAGGCTCATCTTTGCTGCGGCTCGCTGGGTTGCAGGGTGGTCCATGGTAAGCATCGATTTTCCTTTGATCGTCTTTTCAACGGTTCGCTGCTCGATGGGTTGCCAGATGCAAGAAATTTAGACTAACGCGGCCAATGTCTTTGCAATTTTCGCAGGAAGCCCTGGCCCGCCGTCTTTGTTGTTCGGTGATTGAACTGCGTTTTTGTGCGGCAAATAGCATGAGACGCATGTCCCACCACGTTTGGGAGAATTGACTTCCAAACGGCCACCGAGCAATTGGGCGCGGTAGTTCATGATGTGAAAACCCAGGCCTTGGTTCAGTTTGCCTCGATTCGAACATCCGACACCATCGTCGATGACGCGCAAGGCCATCCCGTGTCGCGACTTTTCCAGTTTGACGATAATTTCCCGCGCCTGAGCGTGTTTGTTCGCGTTAATGACCGCTTCGCGCGCGATGCGATAGAGGTGCGCCGCGGCCATATCCTCATCGATCCGAAATGACGGTCTGACTTGCAGCCGGCAGGGTGTTCTCCAGATTTCCCGGTCGACTAAATCTTGCAATGCGGTGACAAGGCTGACTGCATCAACATCCATCCGGTGCAGGGCGCGGGACAGGTCGCGGGTATCGCTGGCGGCATTGTTCACAAGCTCGGCGATCTTATCGATATCGGCTGCGTCGATAACGCGGTGGTTCTTCAATCGCAACGCCACAGACCGCGCCATGAACGCCACCGCGGTCAAATGCTGGCAAAGGCCGTCGTGCAGCTCCTGGCCCAAGCGCTGTTGCTCCCGGTCGGAAACCGCGAGGATTTCTCCTTCCAGTCCCTTTCGACGCTCGATTTGACTTTTTAATTCGGCATTGGCGACTCGTAGCGCTCGGGTACGTTCCTCCACAAGTTTTTCGAGCAGTTTTTTTGATCTTTGCAGCGCGATTTCGGCGTGTTTCCGCTCAGTAATGTCGGTGTTCGTTTCCAGAACATTACCCCGCCGTCCGAATTCATCGCGATCGACTGCCCAATGACTCATGACAACGATCTTTTTACCGTCCTTGCGTTTGTGAACCAGCTCCCCGCTCCAGCGACCGTCACGTTCGAGCTTCTTGGAAATTTGCTCGAGCGGTTCGGAATGCTTCGTCTGTAATAATTTGTGGGTGATCTTGCCCAACGCTTCTTCGGCCGAATAACGGTAGAGCTCTGCTGCCCCGTGGTTCCAGTAAGTGATGTGGTCTCGACTGTCGCGCACCAGGATCGCTTCGTTGCTGAGATCGAGCAGACGCGCTTGCTCCGCCAAACGCCGCTTCGTTTGTTTTTGTTTGGTGATATCGCGAGCAATTTCCGAAACGCCGACAATTTCCCCCTTTGAGCCTTTGATCGGCGAAATCGTCAATGAAACATCGATCAGTTTTCCATCCTTCCGGCGACGAACCGTTTCGTAGTGATCCAATGATTCACCGCGGCGAACTGTTCTTAGAATCTCCACTTCTTCACTTTGCCGGTCTTTGGGAATCAGAGTCAGGACCGATTTGCCGATGATGTCTTCCGGTTTGTATCCAAAGATGCGTTCGGCGCTTTGATTCCAATCGGTGATGATTTCATCCAAAGTTTTTGCCGCGATCGCGTCGTGGGAGGATTGAACTACTGCGGCCAGGTGCATGGCGGTCGTCTCCGCACGCTTATGCCCGGTGATGTCAAATAAACAATTGATGGCGCCGGTAATTTTCCCATGCTCATCAGTTATAATTCGTGGCGCAGGAATGACCTGCCGCCTTTCGCCGCTTGGGCGCTCGACGATAATTTCCAAATCCTCCGCTTTCAGTTTTTCGCCGCGCAACGCCCGTGCCATCGGGCATTCCTTGTGCGGCATGTAACGGCCGTCGGGATAATAGATTTTGTAGGAGCCGCAGAATCTCGGCTTTTCTCCATTTCGGCCGGGTTCGCGTCCCCACAATTTAGCGGCGCGGCGATTGTATTCTCGGATGACGCCGTTGGCATCGCACGTGTAAATCGCGACCGGCACAAGATCGAACAAAGCGCGATAGCGCCTCCGCGATTCTCGAATTTTATCTTCGGTCCGCTTAAGTTTCGTCAGGTCGACGATCGCCGTTTGATTAAGGCCGGCAGGCGATGCCTTCAATTTGCGCCTCTTGTTACGGGCGACTTTCGTTTTGTTCATAGGCAGCGGAACAAATCCAGGAAGGCTTGGAACAAGTGGCATATACTACGCCAGTCTTATTTAATGGCAAAGATGTGCCGGCTGAACGCGATCTGAAGCTGATACACGAGTTTCTGGAGCGAATTTAGTCGACAATCGCAGCGTCTCTTATGAGGCGATCTCTTCAAACCATCTTGCCCAATACCATGGATACCGATTTGCTACCGGGACGAACCCGGCTTTGACCGCGTTTTGATCCTACGAATGGACCATTGCAGACCTTGAGGTGGCCAGACGCTCCTCGATGAGATCGCGTTTGACCTCCCAATACCTTAGTGCCGAAAGCAGGAGCCTGTCCGGTTGTTCAGCCTGGGCGGACTCGTCCTGCTCGATTGGCTTCATTTGGCATCGTCCCAAATCTTTGTCCGGTCTTTCCAGTTTGCGTCTGGATTTTGCCCTTCGCCACCTTCCGCGTCTTCGTCGTGCTGCTCCCGTCATCATTGTTCCCGTCCTTTGTTCTCTCTGCCTGTAATTCGGATCACAATTCGGGGGCGGCCGTCACGATATCTGTTCGCCCCCTTGTGTTTCAACAGCGGCGGAACTCCGAAGTTTCGCGGAAGCCGCACCCCAAACCGTGGCCGTCAAAAACGAGTGCTTTGGTAGTTCAAGTTAAGTGCAAGCTTTTCAGCACTCTGCGGGCCGGCGCGGATGCACCACGAAAGGTCACGTCGGCTTCACCGAAGGGCTGCTCGTCTCCTTCGGTGGACGCAGCCGGGCCAGGTATTGCGCGTCGAATGCACGGAGCGCTGCCGCGACAGTGGGTCCGATCCCGACGATGCCTTCTTCCACGCTTGGCCCAAGCACAGCGATCCAAAGCTCGCCGCGAACGAACAACCGCGGACGGCGCACCGCCGCAGGACTTCCCGGGCGCGCCGCGCAATAATGCTTCATTTGTTCGATCGCCTCCGCTCCATAGTCCACGACGTGGCGCTGACGGCGAGTATCGCCGTTTCTGTTCATCTGTGTTTACAACGCGCGTCCGGGCGGGATTGGATGACTTTTTTTTGACTGTGTCTGCCAGATCGGATTTTAACCTATAGAAGAATCGGCCACCTGCCCGATTGTGCTCGCCATTGACGGCAACGTAATATCCCGAACCGTGGCGTTAATTACCGCAATCAAATTGTCGGACCAGGAAAAACTCGAAGCGCTGCGCCGGCTGGATCAATTTCGACAGTGGCATTCACTGGAGGACAAACGTTACTGTCTGGTTTGCGGCAAAATCATCACCGGCTTGCAAATCCAAGTAACCGGCGGAACTCGCGGCAACGGACCGCTGCGGCTTAGTTGTCCAACGGAACCGTGCAACTCTATTCCAATGGACTGGGTGCTGCCCACAGATGAGATCCTGGCCAGAGTGGAGAAGTTAGCGCAGGAAGAGCGCAAAGCTTCGGCATTAACACCGGTTACTGCCACTAATGGCAACGGCAAAACAGTTCACGCTGACAAAAGCCACCAGCACTTCGTATCGCGATTGCGCAAGTTCGCTTTGCATTTGAAGGGGCATCTCTAGAGCTGTCCCCTCCAATCCCTGCGGGCCTTGAGCCTCTGGGCGGGGCCCGCAGGGTAACAGTTTCTCGCGACTCGTTATTGCGTTGCGAGGGCAGGCGAAAGATCAGCCTAGTCGACGCACGCCGCCGGTTGGCTTTAGCTCTTGGCTTGCTGGTCCAGAACGTAGATTGTCCACGCAGCCGTTGTTGTTTCACTGACCCACCGCGTGGCTTCCTTTCCAGTGGCAAGCGGACTCTGGACGTCGAGCACTCTCAACCCTGCACTTTCAAATAGACGCCGGTAGTGAGCATCAGTGCAGAAGACATCCTCGACAGGGCGACGGTCGGGAACGTCCAGCATGATTATGCGGACCCGATCACCATCAGCCGCGTGGCGATTCTCTGAAAAATCCCGCGTGCTAAAGGATGCCCATTCGTTGACGTAGATTGCTGGTGAAGAAACAACTAACAGCAGACATCCATTTGGAGCTACAAGGTTGCGCAGCCCGCTCAGAGCGTTGGTCTTTGCGCCGTTGGGCATGTTGTCAAATGTGAACGCAGCTAAAATGAGATCAAAACTGCCTGGCGCGAACTCGCCCGCAATGTTGTCGCGAATAAGGTTGTACTGTCCAGTAGGATCGAGCGCACGCGCTTGATCCAACATTGCTTTCGAGATATCTGCGCCGATGACGTTCAGTCCGAGATTTCTAAGGAATCGAGTCGATCGACCAGTTCCGCAGCCGAAGTCGAGCGCTCGAGAGCCGTGGTTGTAGCGGCGAATCAAAAAAGGCAAATCGCGAAACGCGAGATAGTAGGTTCCAGGAAATTCAAGCGTCGCATATGCGCGCGCTCGCTGTTCGTCTTCGTACACGTTTCCTAACGCGCCATTCACAGGAACGCTTCTGGATTGGCTAAGGAGAATTCAGTCGGAAAACAATTGCGCATTCAAAGGCGCAATGTTTGGCGCCAGCCGCGGATGGGGTCTAGCGCCGGTCGGTCATCCCCGCGAACTGCCCGCCTTTCTCCCATGGTTCCTGCTTGTTCCACGGGATCATAGAGCCGCCACGATCGTCCGGATCGTTGACCAGTGCAGTTTCCTTTTGTGTAGCGCACGAGGTCAGAACGACCACGAACGCGCAGAGCAGAACGGGGACGACGATTGTTCGGAGCTTAAGGACTTGTGCCAGCATAAATCACACT
>JBKOYE010000071.1:0-8176 GCA_046725275.1 Verrucomicrobiota bacterium | reverse complement strand
TTCCGCTCCCGCCCGATTCGCCGCATCGCGAAATCCTTGAGCAAACAGCGCTCAATTGTCCTGTGCACAAAAGTCTCCCGCCGGAAATCCATCGCCCGACAAGATTTTTCTGGGAAGGATAGGGTATAGGGATTGCGCTCCGAGCCGTCCGTCAAATCTTGTTCAAACAGGTTCGGTCGCACAAACGTTGGCCGAATGCGCAAATTGCTTTGAGACATTCCTTCGCACACAACAACAGCTCTGAAAGGGCGACAGGAAGAACCAAACCTAGCGGACACCCGTGTCGATATCCATATCGACGCGCACAGTCTGGTTCGAAACAACCGTGAATTGTTGTGGCCTCGCGCGAATATGACCGCGTGCGCGTCCCTTCACATCCAGGACATAATCGCCTGGCGGCAGTGCAGTGCGATAGTTTCCATTCCCGTCCGCAGTAACCCGCGCGATTTCTTTTTTTCCGTCCTGGCTCAAGATGATCAGTGGATATCGGCCATAGTTTTCAGCCGTCATCGCAGGCGCGTTTGCATCGGCAAGCTCGACCTCTTTCCCCGAAATGATCTTCAAATGTCCTTCCACGAAGCCCGGCGGCTCGTCGGCCATGCCGGTGACCACCGAAAAGATGCAAACGGCAATGAGACACTTAAGAAACGAAGACATGACGGCAACCAATTCTAATTTACCGCTTGAACGATTAGATGCGTGACCGCGTCACGTGTTCATTTAGAGAGGGGCCGCGTGCTTCGACAACCAGGCGAGCGAGACGCGTGTTCGCGCCACAGAGCTGTTCGCCACGGCGAATCCGTCCTGCAACGGAGAAGCCTGTGCCATGCAAAAAAATGGGCGGGATAGATTTTCACTATCCCGCCCAGGAAGCTTAATCCAAATTTACGGCAGCCTCAGTCTCCAAGCGCTGCGCCCATGTGTTGCCGCGTAGAGAACACGCGCACTTGGCACGATCGTGAGGCCTGCGACCTCGACCATGGGCAGTCCCGTGCCAGCGGGTGCCCATGAACCCGAGCCGTTGGCAAGGACCATAACGCCCCAGTCATTTGAGACATACAGGTCGCCGTTCGAATCACGAGCGATGCCGGTCGCCGGAAAATCCGGGAATGGGGTTCCACCCGGGTTGTCGAGGCTCGTCCATGTCGCCGTCGAAGGCGCGGTTCGGGTCACTTCGAACACGTGGCCTGGCGTCGCCGAGGTCAGGGTGCTATAGCTTGAGTATACCATCCAGGCATGATTTGGATCCGCTGGATCGATCGTGATACCACTAACAAATCGACCTGGATCGACGCTTGAGGATGAGTCGAGGCGCTCCCAGACGACTGAGCCCGCCGCTGCATCGGCGTTGCTAGAGAAGAATACGCGGCCGGTTGACGTCGCTGCCCACATTGTACTGGAATCCGTTGAACTCCGGACAACTGCTGCAACGGTGCCGCCGGAGCGGTCGCCCCAAGCCGAGGAGGTCAGCTGTGTCGACGGAACGCCGTTTCCGATGATGACGAAGTCACCGCAGAGCGGGTCCGAACCCGAGGTGGTGAACTCAGGACAGTTCGTCTCCAGAAACGTCTTGTCACCGCCCCAATCCTGTGTCCGCCACACGCTCTGCTCGCCGACAAAAATCGTCCCGGCGACGACAGGATCCGCGATGATCGGCTTGTAGAATGCCGAGGTCTCGGCAAACAGCGGCCCGGAGATAACGACCCACTTGCTCGGATCGCCGTTCTGGAAGTTCGCATCCGTGTACTGTGAGAAGAACGTGTTGAAGCGCTGCGTGGAGTCGCCCACGTTGAAACCCGACTGGCCACCATCACCGTAGATAATTTGTGGCCATATCTGGGACGGGCCAGTCGTCTCGAAGGTCCCGTTGTCCTGCGTACCCCCTTGCAGATGCAGGGCATTGTCGGCAGCGACCGAGAGGCTCTGGAACTGCAAAGTCGAGAGTCCCTTGTTTAGGCTGTAGAGGTGGGCCGGCACCTGCGAGAGGAGCTGCTCGCAGAGTGCAAGATCGTCTCCGCTGAGCCCGCGGGCGACAGTGCACTGCCTTGAGATGTCCGCGAACTCTCCGTCCGAGCGCATGAGGCCTCCGTCGGAGCCGTCGAAGAAGAGCCCCGGGTTACTTGGGCTTACAACGACCGCATGGTGGTCAGGATGCATTCCGTTTGGCGCAATTGAATTAGGTTGGCAACAGCTTCCCGGCGGCGTCGGGGCCGTCGTCGAATCCCAACTCATGTCGGTCCACGACACTCCAGCATCTGTCGAGCGGAGAAGGCCGCGGCTGTTGGTAGTGATTCCGTACGTCCCATAGTCGTACGAGCCACCGACATACACCATGTCCGGATAACCTGCCGGTGTGACGACAAGGTTGTCGTACCAGCACTGACCCGAGCAGTAATTATCAGTTTGGCCAGCTGGCGACTCCGCTGCGGTCAGATCGGTAAATACAGGCACGCCGGTGGCAACGTCATCGCTGCGAAAAACGTGTGCAGTCGGCGATCCGGTGTTGCCATCGCCGACATACATCCTGGTCAGCCCGCTGGCGGTCGTGACCGCGAACTCAGCCCGATCATTAATATTGGTCGGAGCGATCGGAGTGTAAATCTGTGTGAAAGTACCGCCATCATCGGTCGAGCGCCAGACGCCTCCACCGCCGGTTAGGTCAATCTTGGGAAACGCCGCCGCATAGAACGTGGTATTGCTCGCGTAGTTCGGGTCGAATTCGATGTGGTTAACGCCACGCGCCGAGCCAAAGCTCGATTGGATCCTTCCCGCATCGCCTTCCAGGGTGGAGTTCAGGCAGATGCCTTCGGCGTTCAACAGCGTGAAATTCGCACCGCCGTCAGTGGATTTCCACAGCCCAAAGGGCGGAAGGCCTGGGGCCAGGCTGACGGTCCCACCCGTAACGGAGCTCACTCCGCGCACGGCGCGCGTGGAACCTACGTACATGGTGCTTCCGCTAATCACGATCGACGAGATGGCGCGCCCGTCGAAAGCCGGACCGGTATACGCAGGCGCATCCCCGCACGAGGTCGCCATCAGCGGGACGCTCGTGTTCGCAGCCAGGTGCGTCCACGTGGTGCCATTGTCCGTTGATTTGTAAATCCCAAAACCAGCTTCCGAATCACCCGATGCGTGAGACTCGCCAGTTCCCGCATAGAGCGTGTGGGTCGCGGGGTCGAGAGTTAGCGTCCCAATCGCGTTCGTCGCGAAGCTGCCCGAGACGAATGTCCAGTTTGGCGGGGTTGCGAGCGCCTTGTTCGTTCGCCAGACACCGCCACCGGCGGCTCCCACCCAAAGCTTGCAGTCGTTGGGTATGCAAGTCGGCGTAATGGCCAACGCCGTGATGCGACCGGAGGTGACGTACTGACGCCCACTGAAAGTCAAAATATCAGGAAAAAGCCCGCCGTTCGGACCTATGAGAGACCAGGTGCCCGCTGAGGGTGCCAGTAACTTTGCGCTTGCCCACGCCTTCTGCGCGTCCCGCGTTAGCTTGAATGGAACGTCGCTAGCCGGGTAGGCGCGATTCGCATAACGTTCTTGAGCTGCGGTGACTGGTCCGCGTTCTATTTCCGGACCAGGCATGGTCCGCCTGTTGCCGCCAATTTGATCGCGATCCTGCCTAAATTTGTTGATCGCTTTATTTGTATTGCCTGATTTCCCCAATAAGAATGGGCTGGATGGTTTCACCGCGACGAAGGCCATCGCGGCCGCCGCGGAGATCAGTGTGACTACACTTGCCATCCGCAATTGTGAGAGAAGATGATTTCTGCTAAACCAACGTGGAGCTTTCATATATTTTTAGAGGCTGAATGTTAGTTGAAGTTTTCTGGCGAGGTTTGAGAGGCCAAGAATCCCAAGATAAGCCCAACAAAGTCAAGGTTTTTTGGCATTACATTTTCGTAATCATGCATCGAAAGCGGGAAAGCTGGAATCACTTCCAGGGATCGAACCGATTTTTGAACAACGCGCGTCGGAATCCTGGCCGTCTGGCAGGCGCATCCTAACCCTGAAGTGCTAGCCGATGCGCAGGCACATTACGGGCCGAAAGTTTTTCCGCTTCGAGCACCTGGTTGAAATTCGGCCCCGGATTGAAGAGCTTTCCCCGCTCTACAAAATTCTTACAAGACTATTTCCCAGCTCGGAAGGGCTGGTGCTCGCTTTCCATTTGCCATGCTTGCGGTTAGAATTTTCGATAAACGACTTGAGTTTGTTAGGCTGCCAAAAAGACTCTCCAAAGCTTTTCGGCAGAATCAGGCTGAAAGCCTAGCCTCCGTACAACCACTGCATGTAATCGCCTACGCCGTCTTCGAGCGAAAACCGCGGCTTATAACTGAGCGATTTGTGCGCGCTGGTGAGATCGGCTTGCGTGAAATTTTGATAATGCGCGTGCGGATTATCGAAGTATTCGGGCTCAAAGTTTGTCCCCAGACATTTATTTAGAACCTCGATGAGTTCGTTGAACGAGCGCGCCTCACCTGTGCCAAGATTGTAAATTCCGCTCGTCTTTGCGTCGAGCGCGTGAATGGTGCCTTCCACGGCATCTTTCACGTAAACGAAATCGCGTTTCTGCTCGCCGTGTTTGAAAATGCGCGGTCGCTTACCAGCCTTCATCTGTTGCGCCAAGTGATAAATCATACTTGAGGGAACGCCTTTGTGGGCTTCGCGCGGCCCGTAAACGTTGAAGTAACGCAGGCCGACGATTATCCAGTCGGGCGACTCGGCGGCAGCGCGTCGGGCGATATTATCCATGATGACTTTGGAAAACGCGTAAACGTTCGTCGGTGCGGCACCGTTTGATTCCATGCTCGCTTCAGTCGCTGGACCGTAAGTCGCCGCGGACGAAGCGTAGATGATTCGCGTCTTTGTAGGGCGCGCAAAATTCAACAGCCGGCGGAAACTTTCCACGTTGTCGTGCACCTGAACGAATTGATCATGCAACGTTGTGTCGGTAATCGACGCGAGATGAAAAATTGCGTCGAATCCCGCAGCTGCCGGATCCCCGAATTTTTCTCGCCACTCCAATGTCGCCAGATCTTCCGCGACGAAATCTCCCTTGTACCCTTCCAGATTCTTGAAATCACCGGACCGGAAATCGTCAATCACCGTCAGGTGCGCGTCCGGAAATTTTTCCTGCAACGCCAGCGTGAGATTCGAGCCGATGAAGCCGGCGCCGCCGCTGATGATGAATTTGGATGACGAGTGCAATTTCGAAAAGAATGAAGCTTGGCGAAAAGACAGATAAATCTTGAGCCGGGAAGCGCAAGCAACGAGTTAGACTACGCCAGAATGCAGTTCGAGACGCGCTACACCTATGATTTCGTCAAACGATTCCTTCCCTCTGAAGGCGGGCGACTCCTTGAGGTCGGCTGCGGGGCCGGCGAATTGGCCGCCTGTTTAGTCAAGAACGGGTATGTTGTGGTGGCGATCGATTCCGACCGCGACTCAATCGCCGCTGCCCAGCGGCTGGGCGTGGATGCGCGCATAGCGACGTGGCCAGATTTTAATGGTGGCCAATTTGATGCAGTCCTGTTCACGCGTTCGCTCCATCACATTCATCCCCTCAATGAATCGGTTGGACGCGCAGCGAAAAGCTTGGCTAAAGGCGGATGTATAATCGTCGAGGATTTCGCATACGATTCTGTCGATGAGAAAACATTGCGGTGGTTTCGTAGCGCGATCCGTTTACTTGAAGCGACGGGGCTGCTAATCGCCGGCGACGAGTTTCTGGAGAAAGTTTTGTCAAAGACGGAGACGCTGAAAGCGTGGCAACAAAATCATGAGCATGACTTGCACACGGCTGCTGAGATCGGCGCGCATCTTGAGAAAATGTTCAGTGGTGTGATTAAAGATAACACCGCGTATTATTTTCGGTACATCGCCGGTGCGATCGCTCCGAGTGAGAAACGCGACGCGATCCTTCAAGCTTTCGCAGACCAAGAAGAAATAATGGCAGCCAACGGCTCGATCGAACCCCTGGGTCGGAGATTCGTCGCCGTGAGATAAATAATTCTTGTAATGGCGAGTGTGAGCCGCTAGTCCTCGTCTCAGTTCTTTGCGAGTTTGAAAAAGTGGATCGGCGCAAGAAATCCTGTGAGAATCAGGAGCAGTTGCGCTGCTGTAACTGGATACGAATTTCCATTGGGCCAATCCCCGAAACCATTTCGGGGGTGAAGGCGGGAACAAGGTACGGTGCCGCACAGGCATCATAAGCCAGGAGCCAGAATATTTGTCCGGTCCACCTCATTCGGCTGTAGCCGCCCCGCTGTGTCGGGGCGTTTCACAGCACGGCGACACAGCGCCGTGACTACAACCGAAAAAACTTCTTCGCAAAAAGAAGAATGAGAGCTGGGCGATGCGCCTTGTTGTAGCGGCGATCTCCGATCGCCGAATCGATCGACCGCCACACGGCATACAAGTCCGACTCTCTGAGTTGGAGGTAACTTGTTATGAAACATCGTCCAGTTTGGTTTTTTCCGGTCGCGATACTCGCCGTCGCACCCGTCGTTTGTCACGCGCAGGAACCCACACCCACTGCTTCACCGGGTGAAGCCGAGGCTGAATCAGTCGTTGTCTCTGCAACGCGTTTTGATATTGCGCTGGATCAATCGCCCGCCAGCGCGAGCGTGATCAGCTCGGAAGAGTTAGAGCAAAAACAGATCGAACGCGTCAGTGATGCTTTGCGCGAAGTGCCTGGATTGTCCGTGGTACAGACCGGAGCAGCCGGCCAGTTGACCTCCGTGTTTACCCGTGGACTGCGCAGCGAACACACACAGGTTTTACTCGACGGCATCCCAATCAATCAAGGATTGCAGGGCGCATTCAACTTCGCTGACTTCACGACAGACGATATCGACAGGATCGAAGTCGTGCGCGGGCCGCAGAGCACGATTTACGGGCCCCGGGCGTTGGCAGGTGTGATTCAAATCTTCACCAAACAAGGGACTGGAACGCCGGGCGTGATGTTGGCCGCCGAGGGTGGCTCCTACGACACGTTTCGGGAATGGAGTCAAAGCGACGGCAAAATCGATGGCTTCGATTATTCAGTCGGTGCGAGCCGTCTCGATACCGAGAATGCACGGCCGAACAACAACTACCGCAATACGGCCGCGATCACCGACGTCGGCTGGTCGCCTAACGAGCAATTGCGGATCGGCAGTTTGTTCACTTATTCGGTCAGCGACATCGGACTGCCGAATACAATTTTTGATCCGCGACCGATCGATCATTTCTTCACGGAGCGCTGGTTGATTGGCCCACATATCGATTGGAAACCGACCGAATGGTGGGACCACAAATTGATCGTTGCTTACGACCACGAGCGGCAAATTAACGATCCGAATGAGGATGGGTTTGTCGGGGCGACGCGCGCGGTGTTCGAACGGACGCAGGTTGATTATCAGAATGATTTGCGACCAGTGTCGTGGTTGACACTGACCTCAGGATTCTTCTACAGCCGTATTAATGCAGGCCAGGAGCGCCCGTTCGTACTGTTTGGACCAACATTTGTGAGCGATCACACGGACGAAGTCGCGGGATTTCTGGAGGCGACGTTAACGCCAATCGAAAATTTGATCTTCGTCGCTGGCGGACGGTTCGATCATTTCAATCAATTTGGCGGCATTTGGACCTATCGCTTTGCCGGCAGTTACAAAATCGACAAAACGAATACCATTCTGCATTCCAGCGTCGGCACTGGCTTCAGTCCGCCAAGCAGTCAGGACAAAATTTTCGGAAACAACTTCGGCCTGAAACCTGAAGAGGACCTCGGTTGGGACATCGGAATCAGACAACAGTTGTGGCAAAATCGCGTGGACGTGGGCCTCACCTACTTTCACAACGACCTTTCAAACGTGATCGGGTTTAACGGGCTTTTTGACACGCTTAATCTCGGCGCTGCCGAAACGCAGGGGCTGGAAGCGGAACTGCGCGCCCAACCGGTGCCCAATCTCGTTTTGACGGCGGCTTACACTTACCTCGAGGCGGAAAAGACTTCCTCAAAAGACGTGTCGCAGTTGCAAGATGCGCGTCTGCCTCGTCGCCCACGCAATGAGGTTTATGTTTCAGCCTCGTATCTCTGGTGGAAAAAACTGCGAACGGTAGTGGAGGCAAAGTTCGTAAATGCGCGCGAGGAATTAAATTTTGGCGGACCAAATTTCGACATCGAAGACTACTCGTT
>JBKOYE010000131.1:0-18528 GCA_046725275.1 Verrucomicrobiota bacterium | reverse complement strand
ATTTCAAGGATCTCGTTTTCATGTGGGTTAAGGATGTGGGTGGTGTCCTACAGGATGTGACAATACAACAATAAGAGATACCTATGGAAGCAAAATTTTGTAAAATTTTTGTGTCGTTTTTTTGTCCGAGAGATTCGGCAGAATTCCTGCCACAACACTCTTGTGTGACCACTACTTTCCAAGGCAGGCAGCAGTGTTTCGCACCCGAGCGGACCCGTTCAGCAACGCCCCGGATGTCCTTCTCCGGCACCGCGTTACGCCAGCGACTCTTTCGACCAGCAGAGAGCTAAACATCAATTGGAAACGCCATCGAGTTCCACCAATGGCGAGCTCCGGATGATGCTCTACGCGACGTGCTTAGAAAGTTATTGTTGCCTGGGCGTAGCCGAAATCGGCATCGTCGCCTGGTCCCGTCGCGCTGACGTAACCTCCGGAAAAGAAATGACTGTATCCCAACCAAATGACGAGAGGTTTTACCGGCTGAAAAGTCATCAATACATCCAGCTCTGCGCCGACGTAGTTAGGCGCGCCCGGGGTGATCGGCCGGACCCTCGTGGTGCCGTTGGCGCGATACCAGGCGTCGTTCGTATTAGCGAGCCAGAACCAATGGAAGTTGGTTTCCAGACCAACTTGTTTGCACGGTTTGACCTTAAGGCTCAGCTCCGGGTTGTGCATATTCTGCCACGAGAAAAGGTCCATGTAACCGTAGTATGGGTGGTTCGTTGGAAAGAGATTCTGGAAGGTTTCAATGTTGCCATCAGTCGGATTGTGGTCGCCGCTGGCGTAATTGTACTCCGCAAAGAGGCGCGGACTCCAGAGACATTGGAAATTGTAACCTCCGCCGATATGCGCAGCAAAAGCAGTAAGATCGAGATCGCTCACCTGGCCCGCCTGAAAGGCAAATTCCCCCTCATATTCCCAGCCATGCAGCTTTTTCAAATCAGTTTTCAACCGCGTGCCAAAAGTCACGAAGTCGGTTCGCGTGCCAGGAGTTGAAAGGCTCGTCCCCGGGTATGTGATCCCTTGTACAATCACGGTAGGATTGTGCTCGTCGAGGAGCAGCGCATACAAATCGATCGTTAGAGGATTGAGCGCCGTCGTGCTCCCGTATATCGCACTGAAAACCTGATCACGGTGCGTCCCGGTCCCGTTAAACAAATCCGAGTAGTCGAACGAATCACGTAGGATATAAACGACAGTTGAGGAAAAGACATCGACCCAAAATTTTCCCTGCTCGTAGTGCAGTTTCGCGGCGTCGAAGGTGCGGCCGAAGTTGTTCCAAGGAGTTGTCCCGATCAGCCGCTCATCGCCATAGGCGAGCTCCTGCCGGCCAACCTTGGCATTTACCCATTTCGGCCCTAACTGGATGTAGCCCTGACGGAAATCGAAGTTATCGTCGCCTTCCGCGCCCATGACGCCCGGAGTGTTCGGGCGATCGGAGTACCACTCCCGTGAGTCTTGCGTCTGAGCGTAAATCTTCAACCAATCGACCGGCTTGATTGCCACACCGAGGCGAAACCGATTCAAGAACCAATTATCATCAGTCAATGAATCAACGGCGCTGTTAAAATCGAAGTTGTTATTCCGGTTTTCCCAGCGAAAGCGCTCCTGAATATCGAAGCAGATCTTTCCATCAAGGAAACAAAGGGGGTTCACCTGCTTTTTCTCGACTGGTGGCGCCGGAGGTGTCGACTTTGCGTCGATCAACGACTCACCTGCGAGAGCCGAGAAAGGGCGGACAAAGGCCAAGATTAACACCAAGGCAAGAATTTTGGGAATCTTTCTAAAGATTTCGGCAGTGATTTTTCTCATCAAGGGACTGGCAATACAAAAATAGGCAAATCTTATGCAAGCCTTTTTTCGTTGAAAATTTACGGCTCGCTAAATTGAAATTGCTTCCGCCCTAAACGACCAGTTCCTTGTGGCTTTTATTCTTTGCATCGTGATATTCGTAGTACGCGATGATTCAGGATCCCGTTGAGATTCGCCACCTGCGTTATTTCCTGGCTGTTGCCGGGGCGGGCAGCTTTAGCCGCGCAGCCGACCGTCTCGGAATATCTCAGCCAAGTGTATCCCAGCAGATGCGCGATTTGGAAACGGGTCTGCGAGTTTCTCTATTCCAACGTCGAGGCAAACGGATTCTGCTTACCGCCGCCGGCTTGATTTTCCAAGAACACGCGCGCGCAATTCTACGCCAGCTGGAGAATTTTCTCGACGAGCTCAGCCGCGATTCAGTCCAGCTGCGTGGGGCTTTGCATCTCGGGATCGTGCCGTGGCTCGATGTGGCGCTGGTGCCGCAGTTACTGGGGCTTTTCGCCGCCAGGTATCCGAATGTCAATCTCACCGTTACGGAAATTTCGTCCGATGACATTGAGACGGCATTGGAAGAGGGTCGATTGGATGTGGGTCTGGGGTTTCTCACGCATCACTCGCCTAACCTGCGCTATGAACGCCTCTCCAGCGATGAGTATGCCTTGATCGTCCCTGCGGGCCACCCGTGGTGGGACCGGCGGATGGTTCGTCTTTCCGAGTTGCACCAACAACGGCTGCTTCAGTTGCCACGCAGCTTCGTCGTGCGAAGGACGAGCGATGCCATTTGTCGAACCCACCAGGTCCGCCCACGAACGGTCGCGGAAATAAGTGCAATCGAAACGCTCCTCCGGTCGCTGGCGCCCTTAAAGGCTGCCGCTCTGCTACCAAACGTTGCACAGCGAGGCTCGACGGATCTAAAGGCGATTCGGCTTCGGGGAAAGAGCCTTGTATTGGAGATGGGAATATTGCGCCTCAAGGATTCTTCTGCCAACAGCATGGTTGCGGCATTTACCGAACTCGCCAAGGCCGCCGTTCCGAAGATTCTTGGTAAGAGACTCAAAGCGACGCGGGCGAGCAAAGACTAGGGCAAAGCTGGAGGCGTGAAGCGGGGGCAAACTGCTGCCGTCGAAGGTCGAGCTGTCGAACATTGCCGACGCACAGCGGTGAAATTGCCTTTGCGCACTTTCGTTTTCCGATTTGTGTAGCAGCTCCGCATGCACACGAAACCAAGGCGCATTCTCGTAAAGTTCGGCTCCGGCATTCTCACCCGGCCGCGTGCCAACGCACTCGATGACAAACATTTTCGCCGTCTCACCGCGGATGTGGCGCAACTCATTCGCGGCGGATGCCAATGCATCATCGTCTCCAGCGGTGCGGTCGCAGCCGGAATGCGTGTTGTCGGGCTGAAGGAACGTCCAGTGGACTTGACGACCGGACAGGCATGCGCCGCCGTCGGTCAATCAAAGCTGATGCATCTCTATGCCTCGATGTTCGCAAAACATCACCTCAACGTTGCGCAGCTTTTGCTCACACATAGCGACCTGGACAGTCGCACCCGCCATCAAAATGCGAAAAACACGCTGCGGCGTTTGCTCGAATGTAAGAATGTCGTGCCGGTCATTAACGAAAACGATTCAGTGGCAGTGGAGGAACTGCGCTTTGGGGATAATGACCGGCTCTCGGCCGAGGTCGCGGTGCTGGCAGAAGCCGAATTGCTCATTCTGCTTACAAGTGTTGACGGACTGATGGATCATGCAGGCAAACGGATTCCGATGGTCGCTGATGTCGCGGACGCAGCTCGTTTCGTTCGTACGGAAAAAAGCAAGTTCTCGGTAGGCGGCATGGTCTCGAAACTAGAGGCAGTAAAACTTGCGACCGCAGCCGGCATCCCAACAGTGATTGCAAACGGCCGGCGCGCCGGAATCATTCCGCGAATCGCGGCCGGCGAGCGAGTGGGAACATTATTTCCTGTGCACGCTGAGAAGTCTCACACGCAGCAAGAATGAGATCTTGGAGTAATTACTCTTCGCTCACGTCGATATGGGTACGGACGATCTAAGAAGCGAGGTTCTCAGTTGCGGAAGACGCGCGCGCGCAGCCGCGCGTGCTCTCGCGCGAATGAGCGCTGAGAGGAAGAACGCCGCTTTGCTCGCCATGGCAGATCAACTTTGCGCCAGCGCCGGCACCATCCTGCAGGCGAATAACAAGGATGTGGAGAAAGCGACCGCCGACCAGTTTTCCTTGGCGATGATCGACCGGCTAAGGCTCGACGAAGGACGCATCCAGGCGATGGCGGACGGAATTCGTCAGGTTGCTGCACTGGAGGATCCAGTGGGAAAAGTCATCGCCGAATGGACTCGTCCCAACAGACTGCACATTTCAAAAGTGCGGGTCCCCATCGGCGTTATCGGAATCATCTACGAGTCGCGCCCGAATGTGACGAGCGACGCGGCGGTGCTTTGCACAAAGACAGGAAACGCAGTCATTCTGCGCGGCGGCTCGGAATCGATTCGCTCCAACATCGCGATTGCAGACGCGCTCCGTGCCGGCGCAGCCAGCGCGGGGTTGCCCGAAGACAGCATCCTGCTCATTTCAAAAACTGGTCGCGATGCCGTGCGGCAAATGGCCGAAATGGATCAGTACATCGATCTCATTGTCCCCCGTGGCGGCCGGGCGTTGATCGAAACGGTCGTTAGTTACGCGCGGATGCCGGTGATCAAACACTACGTCGGGCTCTGCATCGCATATGTGGATAGGGAAGCCGATCTCGATATGGCGGTGCGAATAGTCGTTAACGCAAAGACGCAGCGTCCGGGCGTATGCAACGCCATCGAGACTGTGCTTGTGCACCGTGAAATCGCGGCTCCCTTTTTCAAAAGAATCGCACCGATACTGGCCGCAAAAAAAGTGGAAATACGCGCCGATCCCGACAGCTTCCGTCAGCTCTCAGCTCTCAGCTATGAGCCACTCCGTTCCGCTCGCGACGAAGACTGGACAACGGAATATCTCGATCTCATCCTCGCTGCCCGCACCGTGGACAACATCGACGACGCGATTGCGCACGTGGAAAAATGTGGCTCTCATCATAGCGACGTCATAATCACTCGCGACGCCGCACGTGCTGAGAAATTCCTCAACGAGGTCGATTCCGCCACGGTGTACTGGAACGCATCGACGCGATTCACTGATGGCGGCGAATTTGGCTTCGGCGCAGAAATTGGTATCAGCACTGACAAGCTTCACGCGCGTGGGCCGATGGCACTCGAAGAGCTAACGACTTATAAGTACGTCATTCGCGGCGAGGGCCAGATTCGGGAATAAACAGTTCCCAACAACGCTTCTCGTACTTGAATAGAATGAAACGCACAGCCCAGTTGTATTTGCTTATTGTAAGTATTGTAGGGCTGGGCATCTTCTTCATTCTGCATGCGGGGAGTCAACTTCCTCCGCCAGTGTCTCGACTCTCGACTGAACCTGTAGCAGCAACTACTCCGCACTCAGCCGACGTTAGCGACTCCTCGTTTTTCGCCTCAGTGGAGTCCAGCTTGTGCCAGAATGCGACCAATCCGCTAAGCCGACTTTTTCTGCAGCTCCTTATCATTATTGGCGCTTCTGGTATGGTTGCTTGGATCTTCACCCATTGTGGACAACCCGCGGTGATAGGGGAGATGGTGGCTGGCATCCTTCTAGGTCCGTCGCTGTTCGGCCTGCTGGCACCCAACGCATTTCAGTTCATATTCGCTACGTCATCCCTGGATGCACTAAGGCTCTTGAGTCAGATTGGGGTATGCCTGTTTCTGTTTGCCGTGGGGATGGAACTGGACATGTCGGAGGTGCGACACAAGGCGCAAACTGCGGTGGTCGTCAGTCATTCCAGCATCGTCATTCCCTACTTTTTGGGTGTAACTCTGGCGTTGTTCTTATACAGCCACCTTGCGCAACCCGGAGCCTCATTTCTTGCCTTTGCTCTGTTCATGGGAATCTCCATGAGCATCACCGCCTTCCCTGTGCTGGTTCGTATCCTGCAAGACCGCGGTATTTTTAAGACATCGCTCGGGAGCACCGCCACGGCCTGCGCCGCGGTGGATGATGTGACTGCATGGAGCATGCTGGCCTTCGTGGTGGCTATGGCGCGAGCAACCAGCGTAAGTGGAGCTGCCTTCAATCTCGGTCTCGTACTGGTCTTTATCACGCTCATGCTCTTCGTCGTCAAACCAAAGCTGCCAAGGTGGTTTGGGCAGTCGGCTTTGGAGCGTCCTGACCCGAGTAAAGTGGTGCTAGCTGTTGTTCTTGGAGTGGTGCTTGTTTCTGCGCTGACCACAGAACTCATCGGGATTCATGCGCTCTTCGGTGCCTTTCTGGCAGGAATAGTCATGCCGACGGCAGGAGGTTTTCGCGACAAATTGGTTGTGCGGGTTGAAAACTTAAGTTCCGTCCTGCTCTTACCTGTGTTCTTCGCTTTCACCGGTCTACGCACCCAAATCGGCCTCCTCAACAGCGCTCAGGATTGGCTCATTTGCCTGGTCATTATCGCGGTAGCCACCGCGGGAAAACTCGGTGGAAGTGCCCTGGCTGCTCGTCTTACCGGGATGGAATGGCGCGAGTCCCTTCAACTGGGCGCGCTGATGAACACGCGGGGACTGATGGAACTCATCGCGCTTAATATCGGCTACGACATGGGCATTCTTTCACAGCACATTTTCACCATGCTCGTAATCATGGCTCTCGTTACCACCATCATGACGGGACCGCTGGTGACTTTTTTTGGCAAAGAACAACGGAGGCCGTGAGCGTGATCCAAGAGTAGTGGTACAGTCAATACACCCACCACCGGATCGCTAGGATATCTTCCCTGGCACAATCGAAGTCCTTGTTTTAGCAATAAAAGAATTTGCACTAAAAAAGGCAGAGTTTAGGATCAAAAAAGGATGATGGCGAGATGCCACTGGGGGTGGGGATCATTGTTGCGCCGTTCCGGCGTGACCGGCATGATCGTTGTCTGCACCGGTGTCCTTGCTCTGGCTGGCTCGCCTCAGTTGGCACAGCGCATCCATCACCACGGCAAGCGGATGGTCCATTCCTGTGCGATCACACTGCAAAAAGCGGGCAAATACATCCCGGCGATCAAAAGTCCCGCCCCCCTGGTCGTGCGCGGAACGCCCCCTGCAATCTTACCGGCACCGCGGACCATCCTAACCCCCATCTGGGTTCCGAAGCTTTTCGTGGAAGCGTGTCGCGGCGAGCACGGGCCACCAGCGCTTTCTTAGGGCGTCTCGCCGGCGGGGTGTCGGTCACCCGGCGCGCCCCGTGCAGGGCGCCACTCAGCGTATCCAGACTGATCGATTTTCGGTCAGCCAAAACACTCCATTTCCAACCACTCAGGAAATCAAAATTAATCATGGAAATACCACCGAAACTCAAAGAGTACCTAGACAACAATCGCCGTTCTTTGCCACCAATAACTGATCCTGACGACCCGCTACACATTGACTCGCTCGGCGTGATCCGCTTGATTGCATTTTTGGAAAATGAATTCGGTATTTGTGTAGAGGACGAGGAACTGATAGCAGAAAACTTTGCAACCATGCGAAAGCTGGGAGAGTTACTTGCCACTAAAACGCCGACTGGGCCGACAGCCTGAGCCAAACCTACTCAGGCGGCGACGCTTCATCGGTACTGGCAGAGAATTGCGCAAATTTGCGAGCTGTCGAAGTCGAAAGCGAGTTCGAAACATTTAACCTGTACCCACATTCAACTAACCTATGAAAAACAAGCTTAACCGTCAATCAAACCATCAGCCAAAGGAGCCCTTATGAAAAATCACATTCAAATGAGAAAATCAATTCCATCGATCAGAAACACGCATTACGAGCGTAAAAATAACAATATGAAATCCATGAAAAATAAGCTGGTATGCCTTAATCGTATCGCCTCGGTAGTAATCGCCGTCATAACCACATTCGTTTTGATCTCGACGCTAGCGGCAACGCAGCCATCCACGCATGGTTGTGCAACTGGGGTGATCGAACAATATGGAACCGGCCACAGTGTTTTCGGAGATACTCCGTTAAGATGGAGAGCTTTCGTTCCAAACGACCGTGAAACGCACCCAGCGATAATTGTTATTCACGGCGGCTATTTCAGGGCTGGTGATTTTAATAAAATACAAACCGATGAAGATTTGGTTTGCGCTGGTTTTTGCGTTTTCGATATCGAATATCGTCTCGCGCCTCCTGGAAAAGTTCCGGGACAAGGCCTCGACCCCGGCCGCTATCCAGAGCAGACCGATGACGTGGCTACGGCGATTCGGGCTGCAAGGAACCCAGCGCCAACGTCGGTGGCATTTGGCAGAGTTAACGGCAAGGTAGGCGCTGTTGGCGGAAGTGCCGGTGCCTCGCATGCTGCCTACTGTGCTGCGGCTCCGACCCTCGGCGGCGACCAGTTGGACGCTGCCGTGCTCCTAAGCGGCGCATACGATTTTCACGATCCGCTTTCGCTTATCGATACCAGGTGCGTAAACTTTGGCTATGACGTTCGCAATTACGTTGGTTGCTCGCCTGGGCCTGCTTGTGACGGTAACGGAGGGTTGCTAGATCTGGCTTCGCCTTATCGAAGATTTACCAGCTCTTCTTCGCCGGTTTTTATCATCGCGACTAATCTCGATGAGATGCCGCCCAATCAGTTCACGATCTTAGTGAACACGGTGGCGGCGGTAGGTGTGCCAGGTTGTGAACAGCTTCTCATAACACAAAGGCCCGGGCGAAATGGATGCACTGGGCATTCCTTTGACTTATGGCCGGATGTGAAAGATCAGGCGATTGCGTTTTTCAATACCTCGTTAAACCCCGACGGCACTAGTGGGCGTGTTTCCCCTAACACTTGGGTGGAGGCAGTCAACTAGACTAGAAAACCAGACAGGAAAACAGCTTATGAAATCGGAAGAAATCGACCCCGTTGGAACCCGATGTTGTTGTCGAGGACAAGTTCTACGCGCCGGGGGTGGGGAACATCTTGGAGGTTGACGTAAACACGGGCGCGACGTCGGAACTGGTGCGAATTATCAGGGAGCCATAAGAACCTTGCTCCGGTGCGGCGACATCCATCGGCAGCGCCAGAGGTTGCACCTGTGTCACTATCGATCCGAGCCATTGGGCCTGAAACTCTTCGATAGGGTGAAAAGGTCTTGGTTGGAGTCGTGCCAGGACCTTGTTCGAAATCGATATGCCCGTTTTTTGTTTCTGTCCAAGATCTTCTGAAGCGAGGTGGCGGCGATAAACAATGTGATGTGGATGCGAAGTCCCGGTTGTCATATGGGCGCACCGTTGTAGGATCGACCGCTTTCAAACGAACCCGCTTTCTCGAGGATGAAACGCACGGCCTTTTATTACTTGTTTATGGTCACTGCGGTGGGCTTGGGCATCTTCTTCATTCTGCTAGCGGGAAACCAACTCCCTGCGCCGGCTGGCGGCTATTCCTTTTCCGCTGCGGTGGAGTCCAGCCTGTGGGACAATGCCAACGACCCCTTGAGTCGGCTTTTTCTGCAGCTCTTCATTGTCGTCGTCGTTTCTTATCTGGTTGGCCGTATCTTTACGCATTTTGGACAACCTGCCGTGATAGGGGAAATGATGGCGGGCGTTCTTCTGGGTCCGTCGGTCTTCGGTCTGCTGGCGCCCGGTGCGTTTCAGTTTGTTTTTGCTCCCTCATCCCTGGGCGCGCTGAGCCTCTTAAGCCAAATTGGGGTCTGCCTGTTCATGTTTACCGTCGGGATGGAAATGGATGTGGCGGAGCTGCGCCGCAGAGCGCATACAGCAGTAGTAGTCAGCAATGCCAGCATGATCACTCCTTTTTTTCTTGGCATGCTGCTGGCGTTATTCCTCTATGGTCGCCTCGCTCAACCTGGGGCGTCAGTTCTTGGCTTTGCCCTCTTCATGGGGATCTCCATGAGTATCACTGCTTTCCCCGTGCTGGTTCGCATCCTGCAAGACCGCGGTATTTTTAAGACGTCGCTCGGAAGCACCGCCACAGCTTGCGCCGCGGTGGGAGATGTGACCGCCTGGTGTGTGCTCGCATTCGTGGTAGCGATGGCGCGGGCAACCAGTGTAGGTGGAGCAGCCTTCAATCTTGGTCTCGTACTAGTCTTTGTCGCGCTCATGCTCTTCGTCATCAAACCAAAGCTGCCAAGTTGGCTTGGGAAGTCGGCTTTGGAGCGCCCTGACCCAAGTAAGGCTGTGCTGGCTTTCGTTTTTGGGGTCGTCCTTGCCTCTGCGTTGAGCACCCAGCTCATCGGGATTCATGCGCTCTTCGGGGCCTTCCTGGCAGGAATAGTCATGCCGGCAGCAGGTGGTTTCCGCGACAAATTGGTTGTGCGGGTTGAAAACTTAAGTTCCGTCCTGCTCTTGCCTGTGTTCTTCGCTTTCACCGGTCTGCGCACTCACATCGGCCTCCTCAACAGTGCTCAGGATTGGCTCATCTGCCTGGTCATTATCGCGGTAGCCACCGCGGGAAAACTCGGTGGAAGCGCCCTGGCTGCTCGTCTTACGGGGATGAAATGGCGCGAGTCCCTTCAACTGGGCGCGCTGATGAACACGCGGGGACTAATGGAACTCATCGCGCTTAATATCGGGTATGATATGGGCATTCTCTCACAGCGCATCTTCACCATGCTTGTGATCATGGCGCTCGTCACGACTGTCATGACTGGTCCACTGGTCACTTTTTTTGGGAAGAGGCGAACGATCCCTTCGACCGTGAGTCGCGCCGTTCCTCTGGACTCTCGGCCTGGATGGAGCCGTAACGTGAGGGAATGAAAAGAGGTCTGTGACAGACAAGAGAATCAAGATTTCTCCTTGACTTACCAGGGCTTTCTTGTTGTCATGGTCAGGAACCCCCTGAAACAACGAAAACCGATGTGCTCATAATTGGCGGCGGGCCCGGAGGTGCGGCGGCAGCAATGTTTCTTCTCCGGGAAGGAATCAACCCGGTCATCTTAGAACAGGAAACGTTTCCCCGCTTCCATATCGGCGAGTCGATGACCGGCGAAGCTGGCCAGTTGCTCCGACGATTGGGCTTGGAGGAGAAAATGTTGAGCGCCCACTATCCGGTGAAACATGGCGTAAAAGTGTATGGACCAGAGAGCGTCAACGACTGGTTTATCCCCGTCTGCGTACGCACTCCGGACTGGAAGCTGCTCCCCGGAACGACCTGGCAGGTTCGGCGCAGTCATTTCGATGGGATGATGCTCCAGGAGGCCGAAAAGCGGGGCGCCAATATTATTCGAGGCAAGGCGGTAAAGCCGCTCCTTGGCGAAGACGGCGGTTTGCGCGGCGTGACAGTGCGCCGGCCTGATGGCAGCCATGAGGACATTGAAGCGGAAGTGACGCTCGATTGTTCCGGGTTGGCCACGTTTCTTGCCAATCAGCGTGTGACAGGCCCCAAATATGTTGGCAATTACGACAAACAAGTCGCCTTTTTCTCTCACGCTACCGGCGGAATCCGCAACAGCGGAGCTTCTGGCGAAACTGCCAAAGGCAACACGTTGATCTTTTACAAGAAAAAGTTTCACTGGGCCTGGTTCATCCCGATCGACGAGCAAGTGGTCAGCCTCGGAGTAGTGGTGCCAACCGCCACCTTCCAGGAATCAAGGCAAACTCCCGATGAGTTTTTCCACAGTGCTCTTCCCGGGATTAATACCGATCTCGCCCGCCGCGTTTCCGACATAGAGCTGGTCGAGAAAGTGCATGTCATCCCAAACTACTCATACCAAGTTCGCCGTTTCTGCGGGAAAGGTTATATTTGCATCGGCGACGCGCATCGTTTCATCGACCCTATTTTTTCCTTTGGCATTTCCGCTACCCTGCGAGAAGCGGAGTTTGCCGTGCCTCATGTGCTGGCATATCTCGAGGGCAAAGGACGAGAGCTGGCCAATCCATTCGCCGAGCACATGCTCTTTTGTGAGAAGGGAACCGATAATCTCGAGGACATGATTGATCTGTTTTGGGAACAACCTTTCGCCTTTGCGGCCTTTGTCCATCAGCGCTACCGCGAGCAAATGATTGACGCCTTTGGGGGACGAATCTATGAGAACGAGCACCAGCCTTCGCCTGCTATTCTCGCCTTCCGTAAGTTGCTCAAGCGGACGCGGGAGTATGAGCACGAAGACGATTATTCTATTCCGGTTGGTTCGCGCTTTCACCCTGAGCGCGCTGCTATCTGGGAGCCTAATTCTCCCCTCTCCACCACCGAGGAGTGGATGTAATATGGCACTCGTCCTGACGGTGAACGCGAATTGCTTAGCCTCTTGAGTTGAATTCGGAACGAATGCTACGGCGTTCATTTCGTGTCGCGACGCTAGATACTGTCGATACGACGTAGGGGACTATGACAGTCAGGCACATCTGGATAATGCGCGCACGGGTTATTTGACCTGAGATGATTGCGGGCCCGTGATTGACCGCGATGAGCACGAAACCGACGATCACGGCGGTTATTAGTGCACGCCGAACGGTTCCTGGATGAGCGGCCGATCTTATCCAGGCAATAATAGAAGATTTCATCGAATCATCGTCCGTTCACCTCGGCAGCGAGTGAAGTCCTGGTGAATTTAAGACACGGCGCCCAGAATTTTTGCTGCAGTTGCTTGTTGTTATCTCTATGCCAGATGTTTTTCAAGTTGGATCGCCAGGGACCTCCGGAAACCGTCCGGCGGGAGCATCGCCAAGGCGGATCGGCGGTGCAGGAATTCAAAATAATATTGACACTCTTGCCGATTTAGGTAAAAGCGCGTCCCGTTCTTGGAACCCTCATGAAAACTCTCACTCCAGTAACAAGCAGGATTCAAACGCTCACACGTTCGCTCGGGCGAAGCCGTTTGCAGGATGCTCTTTGCCCACTTTGGACAATGCTCGGCGGACGCCTGGCGTTGCCTTTGTTGTTCGTATGTGCGGCGCTGCTGACGCAACCGTGTGCCGCTCAATGGGAACTAACCGGCAACCTCAATGTTGCTCGGGATTATCACACGGCGACGTTGCTCTTCGATGGCAGGGTGCTGGTTGCATCCGGTTCAACAAATGATCCGCAGGCTTTTCAATACCCGGAAATCACAAGCGCAGAACTTTACGATCATTCCACGGGAACTTGGACGCTCACAGGTGATCTCACTGATGCTCGGGTGCTCCACACGGCGACGTTGCTACTCAACGGCACCGTGCTAGTCGCGGGAGGTTGGCCCAACCATAATCATACTGGTGGAGCACTGGCAAGCGCGGAACTCTACGACCCGGCCACGGGAACTTGGACATTCACTGGCAGCATGAATGCTCGCCGTGTCTACCACACTTCCACGTCGCTCCTCGACGGCAGGGTGCTGGTCGTCGGCTGTTTCACAGATGGTTTCACCAACACAGCGGAACTGTACGACCCGGCCACGGCGAATTGGAGTTTCACCGGTAGCACAACTACTCCCCATTTCGGTTACCACACGGCGACCTTGCTGCCCAACGGGATGGTGTTGGTGGCAGGGGGATACGATGGTACTTTTCACATTTCTGCCAACGCGGAACTATACGATCCAGCCACGGGAACCTGGACGGCGACCGGCAGCCTCGCCACTGCACGCCAGGCCCACACCGCGACGTTGCTGCTCAACGGGAAGGTGCTGGTAGCTGGAGGGGCGAATGGCGGAGTACTGGCAAGCGCGGAACTGTACGACTCAGCCACGGGAACTTGGACACCGACCGGCAGCCTCAATGTTGGCCGCATCGGCCATACTGCAACATTGCTTTCCGACGGTAGGCTGCTGGTCGCAGGGGGTGGCGCTAACAGCGGCTCTTTGGCTGGCGCGGAAATTTACGACCCCGCCACGGGAAATTGGACAGTCACAAGCAGCCTCAATAATGCTCGGGGCCTCCACACGGCGACATTGCTCTCCGATGGCATCGTGCTTGTCGCAGGTGGAATTGACAACGAAGTCATTCTCGCGAGCGCGGAAGAGTTCAATCCCGGTGGTACGCCAACGCCAACCCCGACTCCTACTCCAACGGCGACGCCTACAGCTACACCCACAGCCACACCAACCGCGACGCCAACGCCAACTGCGACTCCGACGGCAACCCCTGCACCAATTCAGCTCACCGGCCGCGGGAAAAGGATCGGGGGAATAAATACATCGCATCTCAAATGGAGGGGGGCGACCTCGGCCAACATCGACGTCTACCGCGATGGAAATGTGATCGCGACAACGCCGAACAATGGTGCGTATGACGACTCCACCGGCACGACCGGCCAGGCTAGCTTCATGTATCAGGTGTGTGAAGCCGGCACCGCGACCTGCTCCAACACTGTGACTGTGAATTTCGGGCCGTGAAACAACCAATCCACTTCTCTATCAACGCGGCGTCCGCCAACTGCGCTATCTCTGGCCCATAGCATTTGCGACGGCTTCCGGGCCGCCGTGCCACAGATGACCAACGCAGGCCGCGGAAATTTACGACCCGGCCACGGGAAATTGGACGGTTTTGCGATGCCTGCTCTTTTATGGTCGCAGTGAGCCTCGCAATTTCTTTCTTTAGCTCTTCCGCGAGGCAAGCAGCGTCGGTGCCCGCTTGAAATCGTCCGGTATTCCGATGTCGATAAAGAGCCCAGTGCAAACCAACCCATAGACGGAGCGGTCCAGAAGGCGGGGAAAGACCTCCTTCTCCAGCGAGATGGCTGTGCCCGCTGGCAGCTCGTGGACGATCTGCTTTCGAAGCAAATAAACGCCGGCGTTGATTAAAGCGGGACCACCCCGGACACCTTTTTCGAGAAACTGGGTGATGCGGCCGTTGTGATCGAGTGTCACGCTCCCATAGCGAGTGACATCAGCCACAGCGTGCAGCACGACCACCAAATCGGCATCTTTGGCCCTGAAGAGCTCCAGCATTGGATCAAGGTTCCACTCCACATAGCTGTCGCCGTTCAGAACAAGAACAGGATCGCTGATGAGTGGTTCAGCAAGTTTGAGTGCTCCACCCGTGCCTAACGGCTCGTTCTCTCTGGAATAGCTAATGCGCATTGCGAGCTCACTTCCATACCCGAAGTAGTGTTCAATTTTCTCGGCCATGTAGCCCGTTCCCAAAATTACGTCATCGACTCTCTGAGATCTGAGCCTATCGAGCAACAGCTGGAGAAAAGGCGTCCCCGAGATTAGTGCCATCGATTTCGGCTGGTCAACGAGCACGGACCGAAGTCGAGTGCCCTGCCCGCCACAGAGCACGAAAGCGCGAACCACGCTGCTCGGTGGGTTATCCTGCAGTTTTTTCATCGTTATCGCAAAACTAAAAGTAAGCGCCCGTGCGCCTCGAGCTCCACTAGGAGGCGAGTGCCCACTGGTCGACTCTTCTAGTATTGCACGAAACGAAATTCGTGCCGCGTAAGCTATAGCCTTGCTAATCGCGAGCGATCAGGTGTTCTCGAGCTTGGTCGAAAACGTAGGAATACCCTCCTGGCGCGAAGACTTACCCGCCGCTGTAGGCACGGTCGGCGTCTTGGTCGCAATTAACTCTCCCAGCTTGCGCAGGGTTGCGAAGTTTTCTGCTATTAGCTCTTCGTCCTCAACCCGAATACCCAGATCACTTTCCAAAAATGCGACCATGCGGATCAGAGCGAGCGAGTCAAGCTGTAGCGGCTCGTCAGGATTATTTATCGGTGGCAAAGAACCACGATTGTTGTCTATGTACTCTTTAAGCTTCGGAGGTATTTCCATCATATTGTTACTGGTTTTAGAGAAACTGACAGATCAGCGCGCCCCCATCCATTGCTCGGTCGTTTCGACGGGGGAATTAGGTTCCCAGATTGCTGCTCGTTCGGGATGAAAGCGAGAACCGATTGGCACAGAGTAGTCATCCTTGTCGTATTCGCGGGTGCGCTTGAGCATCTTACGAAAACCAACAACAGCTTGTGAGGGCTGGTGCTCATGTGAATAAATCCGCCCGGCAAAGAAATCAGTCATTAGGTCGGGGTACCGATGATAGACGAAGGTCGCAAAGGCGAAGGGCTGTTCCCAGAATACGTCAATCATATCTTCAAGATTATCGATCCCTTGCTCGCAAAATACCTGGTGCTCGCTAAACGGGTTTCCCCCGTTTCGCCCTTTGCCCTCGAGGTACTGGCGGACAATCGGCGCGGCGAACTCCGCTTCGCGCATGGTCACGGTTAGTCCGAAAGAAAATATTGGATCGATAAAACGGTGCGCGTCACCTATGCAGATAAAACCTTTCCCGCAGAACCCGCGGACCTGGTAGGAGTAGTTGGGAATGACGTGCACCTTCTCAACCAGGTTCAAATTAGGTATGCGATTCCGAAGCTCCGGGTTGATGTCGTAGAGCTCGTTCCGGAAAAACGCTTCGGGCGTTTGTTTCTTGGCCAGAAAGTCCGCGTTCGGCGTAACCATTCCGACACTGACAACGTCGTTGTCGAGCGGAATGAACCATGCCCAATGAAACTTTTTCGCGTAGAAGATCAGAGGGTTGTCTTTATACTCTTCGCCCGAAGTGCCGGAGCCACGGACGGTATCGGTCACCTGTGAGAAGAAGGCGACCTGCTTATCATAGTTACCAAGATATTTCGGGCCGGTGACGCGCTGGTTGGCCAGAAAGGTTGCCTGCCCCGAGCAATCGAGCACTACCTGGGTTTCAATGTCCTCGCTTTTGCCATCAGGCCAGCGAACCCTAACGCCTCGCACCGCGCCGTCCTCGGTCAGTAACGCCTTTGTCGCGGTGCCTCGCACGACGGTCGCTCCGCGCGCCTCGGCTTCTTTGAGCATCATCGTATCGAAATCGCTCCGCCGCACCTGCCAGGTGGTTGAGAATGAGAGTTTCCAATCCTTATCTCGAGACGAAACGGGGACGTACCAAGTATTCTGGCCGGTCGTGCCGAAGACTTTGACGCCGTGTTTGACCGGAAACTTTCTCTTTGTCATCTCCGGTTCGAGGCCGAGGCGTCGTAGCAACTGCCCAGATTCGCCGGTATTGGACTCGCCAATGTGGTAGCGCGGAAATTCTTCCTGTTCCAGAATGACTGGTTTAATTCCTTCCCGAATGAGGAACATTCCCATCGCGGACCCCCCTGGTCCGCCGCCGATTACTAGCACATCAGTCTTCATTATTCATCGAAGCAATAGAGCACAGAGGGGGGATTAAAGGGAAAACACTATATCATCGGCGACGTGCGCGGCAATTTGTTTCAAATCAATACGCTGTCAAGTCTGCTGGCGGTTTTCGAGCCGCCAAAAGCAAACGCGACGACGCGCATCCGGCGCTGCTCAAATTTCTGAGCCGCGCTGGCGAGCAAAAGCACTGCGAACAGAACAATATTCGCGACGTATTGACCGGAAACATCGCCGGCATGCGCGTTTCGTTGAGACTTTTGCCGCTTTGATCTCGGCGGCTTCGCGCGACCCGGGTGTTTCATAGAGTTTGGGCGCAGTGCCCTTCGCGTTAGCAAGCACGGCAAGATGGGAACGCTCGGCACATACCGGTTCTTCCCCTAAGAACAAAGTTCTAAGGCAAAATTCTTAAGCCAAAATCCTGATGAAACGTAAAAACTCTTAAGCAAAATCCTTATAAAACGTAAAAATCCTAGGTAAAATTTCTTAAGAAAAGTCTTGACGGATTTATTTGTTTTCCCTAAAACACCCGGCCTTAACCAAAAACTGCCCCGTTTTTTGGCAAAATGCGCCGAGCGACGAGGCAAGCTAAAACCGAGGTACCCCCAGATGAAAAACAAATCCGCTTCACCATTCACGTTCTTTAATCCACGCGTTTTAACCGCACATCGAAAACAATCTGCAACGCGACACTCCAGAATGCCGGCTTCGCTCGGCGTGCTGCTTCGCGCCGCCGGGCTGCGTGCGATCGCAAGGAAAACATTCTCCCAACGCCAGGCAATAAACAGACCAAGTGGCGTCATGTGTGTGCGACCACTTGTTGGCTTTCTCTCGGCTATCGTCGCCGCGATTCTGCTCAACGCTTTCAACCACGCCGATGCGCAGTCGCAGCCGGCGCCAATGATCGGGCTATTTTTTCTAGAGGACGCCGATGCCCTCGGACAACCGCCATATAATTGGGATAGGGATCAGGGACTGACAAACCCATACGTCCAAGGCATTGCCATGCGAACGCACTGGAATAGAGTCGAGCCACACGAACACGCTAATGCCGATGATTTCTACTGGGATTATCTCGATGAAGGCCTAGCCCGGGCAGCTGCTGTTGGAAAGAAAGTTTCCATTAGTGTACAGGCCGGAGTGGAGAGTCCGCTGTGGGTATATGACGCTGGTGCGCCTATGTTCATGGTAACCGAGCAATATGGTTATTCGGCGATCACAGATGGAGTGACTACTGCCGGATCAACTACAGTGAAAAGTGCCGGGGATACGGCTGACTGGGATCCTGATAAGAGCGTAGGGTTACAGATATTTGGGGGCAGCATTCCGGCCGGAGCTACGATCGTCACGGTTAATTCAAGCAGCAATGTTACGATTTCTGCGCCGGCGACGGAATCAGCTACGGGAGTTGCAATCACCACCGCACAGATTGAGCCGATGCCTCTGCCGTGGGACCCGATATTTCAGCAGAAATGGGGTGCGTTCGTTCAAGCACTTGGCGCGCGCTACGGCAACAATCCGAATGTTGCCTATATTACAATGGGTGGCCCGGGTCGGAGGCGGGAAGCGTATTTCTG
>JBKOYE010000149.1:0-9855 GCA_046725275.1 Verrucomicrobiota bacterium | reverse complement strand
GGGGAGCATGAAGCGGGGAAAATAGCAGAAATTTCTTTCGATGAGAAGAGCGAAAGAAAGTAAGAAGTATGAAGGAAAAATTATGAATTGGGCAGGATGAAGGGAAATCGGGAAGCGAAGTGCACTCTGTTGCCCGAAATTGCGTCTACGAGTACAGTGCGAGGATGAGCCGGGTGGAAGAAATCAAGGCTGCGATCGAGCAACTCAGTCCGGAAGAGCGTTGCGAACTGGCTGCTCTGCTTAATCCGATCGAAGATGATGAGTGGGATCGGCAAATGAAGAAAGACGCCGAGCCGGGAGGGAAACTGGATCGGCTCATGGAAGCTGCTACTAAGGAATATAAAGAAGGCAAAAGTCTGCCGTTTCCAAAACCCGCCGAGTGAAGTCGAGGGTTGCACGGGAATTTTGGGGGCTGTTCCATGATCTTCCGCCCGAGATCCAGCGATTGGCTTACAAAAATTACTTGCTCTGGCAAAATGACCCGCGGCATCCGTCACTACGATTTAAACCAATTGGCCTTGGGCGATGGTCAGCGCGAATAGGCGAGCACTATCGCGCGGTGGGGCGCTTCGTTGAGAGCGATACCTTCCTCTGGACTTGGATCGGTACTCATGAGGATTACAATAAGCTGTGAGCGGAACCAGATCACATGGGCTACGGACTGCGACAAGATAGATAGAAGGCGGAAGCGGTGGGAAACGCGGGCATTCGAACATGGTGCATTGGGAATTGTATCTCGGCTGTTTTCCACAGCGCTCGACCGTTACCCGTCGCGGCTTTGCCGGCCATGTCGCTCGCCCCAGTCGCTCCATTGTATCTCGGCTGTTTCCCACAGCGCTCGACCGTTACCCGTCGCGGCTTTGCCTTCTATGTCGCTTTCCCCAAAAGCTCCATTCCCTTGCTCGCGACGTGTTCTATGTCGTTCTTCCCGATCGCTCCATTGGAGTCGTAACTGACCGCAGGCGGCGCCGATGTCGTGGCCCCGGTCCATTTCTAACGAAGGCTCACCAGGAATAAGTCGCTTTCCCGTTTTCTACCGCGACGTGGGTACCGACTGCGACGCAAATTGCGGCCGCTTTTTTCTCGGGAAAAACGTGAACCCGAGCGTAAATGGTGAACGGGCCTTCGCGGTGCGGGTCGTTGGCCAGCCCCATCTTCTCCAAACCTGCGCGGGGAAAAGCAACCTGGCCATAAGGCGTCGCGCCGTTGGAAGTATCTTTGACGATGTAACGCTGGGTACCGTCGCCAAGAAGATCGCTCGGTTCGCCCAGAAGATACATGATCTCGATCTTCACGATTTTGTCTTTCAATTGCGCCTTTTGCGTTTGGATCTGCTGAAAGGTGTAGATCTTGTCACTGACTGGCGGCGGTTGTGACGCCGATTTTTCGTTCGTTGGCTCGGCAGCTTTCGTGTCAGAAGTATTCTTCGAAGGAGTCGGTGTGACCATCTCCACCTTAACTGCGATCATCAAGCCGAACTGAATGTTTAGCTGCACTCGGCCTCCGGCCGTGTAAACGGCTCCGGAGAATTTGTAGAGAATGGCGTCCTCCGGTTTCGAATTCTTGTATTTGAGGAAAGTAGACCGGGGATAGTTCATGCCAGTCTGCTTTTCACGGCCTTGTTCGAAAACAAATTCCTCATCTCCGTCCGGGGTCGTCGTCTGATCAACCATCCTGACCACAACGGCCCCCTGGCTCTTGTCGCGGATCTCAGGCTTTTCATTCCGAAATGGGACATCGACCCAAGCGACCCAATCATTGAGTTGTGCGCCTTCCTCTTTTGTGACCGGTTTTCCCGATTCTCCCCAATCATCTGATTCGATCCATTTCTTGCCCTTTTTGCGAGCGTACGACACTCCGCTGGGCAACTGGATGCGTTCGACCTTCCCCGGATAACGATCGTAACGGGACTCATCCGAATGAGGTTTGCCTTCAAGGGACTCGAGCTTGACGTAAGCAATCATGTGATTATTGGCGAACGCGGCTCGCGAGTTCTGCATCCATTGCGCGAAACGTGGATCGTCCTGGTCGGCTGCCAGTAGCGAGGAAGCAGTCGTGACCAGGATCGAGATTGCCAGGAACGGTTTCACCGCGGGCCTATTTCATGCCCTTCATATTGCCAAGTCAATGCGGCGGATGAGGGCCCGGAGGTTACGGCGGAAAGGAAGAAGCGGCACAGCCGCGAAGGTGATGAGTGAACTGCAACCGGATCGGTGATGAGTAATCGGTGATCAGTGATCAGCGACCACAAAGTGCATTTTGTCGGTTTGCTCGACTACTTTCGAGGCTTGCAGGATTTCAAAGCCAACCACGCCACCGTCGTAGCCGAAATCGGCAATCACTCCAGGACGAACCTCGTCACTTTCCTTTATGCGAACGGGCCGCAGCGTAATGGTCAGCGTGTCCGTCTCTTTGTCGTATTCAGCTTTCATGCGGCAGCCCATATTTCGCGAACTTCGATGTCTTGTAAAGGGTTACGACCGTCAGTTCCAATTCTGTCTCCTCCACCACGACGCGCAACAGCATCTCAGTCTCAAGAATCTCATCGAAATATCGGCGCATAAAAACCGGCGTGGCCATTGCCCCGGCACAACGGAATCTGGTCGGGCGATGGTCTGCTCCACTTCCTCCTGTTTCACCTCGCGTGTGGCCGCTTTCTTCCGCGCGTGAGCTGACCAGCGAATCGGTTTCATTTGAAGCGCAGCGATTGTTCACATCAAATTTCCAGTTGTCACGCTCAAGCCGGGGGTTTGCGCCACTTTCACGACCCGCCTTCGAATCTACGACACACAGGGCCGGTCTCCGAAACCTACGGCGTGGCTGGCGAGACGGGTGTCGAAGCCAGAAAGCCTGAAACAGCGGATACTTAACGGTGTTGAATAATTGGTTATGCAGTTTGGTCTAAGCTGGAAAATGGAAAATGAGGGAAAAATATGAAATCAATTCTGTATTCAGTATGCATTGGAAGCCTTGCGCTGGCGCTCACCGCGGGAGGAGCGCAAGCGGCAACGGATAAGGATAAACGATCTGAGAGAGCAAAGCCGCAGCAGCGAACAGCGAAGGTTCAGGCGGCACGGCCCGCGAATACCGGCAGGAGCATGAGCGCGCATCGTAACGTTTCGGCCGCGCAATATCGACAGCGGTCGTACGCCAAACCGCGCGCCAGCTCAACAGTTAATCCGGCTGCTGCCGGACGGGCGTCAGCGACGTCAACTACAGTTCGCGAACGAAACCGAAAACAAGAGTCTCATGCGCGACGTGATGTTGCGGTAGCAGCCCGGCCAAGGTCAACGACGCCAGCTACAGCTCGCGACCGAAATTCCTCGGTTAATCGCAACAGAAACTTGGCGGTGAATCGCGACAGGAATGTCGCAGTGAACCGGGCGGCCCGGCCGGCACCGGCGACCTCAGCTACGGTTCGCGACCGAAATTCCTCGGTTAATCGCAACAGAAACGTTGCGGTGAATCGCGACAGGAATTTCGCAGTGAACCGGACCAGAAATATCGACGCGAATCGTGATCGGAATGTTGCAGTGAACCGGACAAGGAACGCGGACGTTAATCGTCATCGCAACGCGAATGAATTTCGCCGTGGCAATGACGTAGCGATCAATCGGAACCGAAACGTCGCGGTCAACCGGACACAGAACGCCGCCAATTATCGTAGAGGCAATGTTGGGCAACGCGACGAGGGCGGCGCGTCTACGAGGACGAACGCCGCCTATTATCGTGGGGGCAACGTGAGAATCACGAATAATTGGCACGGTGACGCGTTCCGCGGCCAGCGGTATACGGTCTTCCGCAATTACCAGAGGCAATGGCACCCCCGCAGTTGGTGGAGAAGCCACTACGATCGGATCATCTTCGTGAACAACGGCTGGTGGTACTGGAATGCGGGCTACTGGTTTCCGGCATGGGGTTATGCGCCGTACGTGAGTTTTGTGTTCGACGGCCCAATCTACGCCTACAACGGATTGCCGCCTGACCAGGTGACCGTCAATGTTCAGGAACAGCTCGCGGCCGCCGGTTACTACGATGGACCGATCGATGGGATCCTCGGACCGATGACCCGGGAGGCCATCGCAGCCTACCAGGCTGACAACGGATTGGCGATCACATCGGCGATCGATGAGCCGACCCTTGCCACGATGGGCCTGGTTTAAAGTCCGAAAGTAAGGAGGAAAAAGG
The DNA here is from genome assembly GCA_046725275.1 of Verrucomicrobiota bacterium. Lineage (GTDB taxonomy): Bacteria > Verrucomicrobiota > Verrucomicrobiia > Chthoniobacterales > UBA10450 > Udaeobacter. The sequence continues at coordinate 5,667 of JBKOYE010000149.1, read as the reverse complement.
AAGAAGGCAGAGGTCGAAGCAATTAAATCAGAGCCGTTTCGAGAGCCGCGTGATGTGTTCCATCATGCGGCTCTTTTTTTTGCAACCGGCAGATAGTAGCCGTCGCCCTGTGGGCGACGCGCACGCTTCCCAAAGGCAAGCGGCTACAGCCGCGTGCTGCGTTCCGTCATGCAACTCGTTTTAGTTAATCAGGATCGGGGTTTCCTGAGCAGTTTGCGAAGCCGGCGAGTTGTCTCATCACGAGTAATCTTGCTCGACGCCACGTCGACAACGAACTGTTCCCAATCGTTGATCGGCAATTTCCTGTTCGGTAGAAGACCATTCTCCTCCAAGAAGACAAAACACGCAGCGAGCGCAGTGCGTTTGTTGCCATCGAGGAACGGATGATTGCGGGAAACGTAAAACAGATATGCCGCCGCGATCTCGAGCGGATCGGAAATGAGAGGTTGGCCCATCATGGATGCTTGCGGCGCGGCCACGGCTGACTCGAGCAATGTCTCATCGCGAATTCCAGCCGCGCCGCCATGGGCGGCAAGCACTTCACCGTGAATCGCTTTGACGGCCTCGACCGTCAGATGCTTGAGCGACTTGCTCAAGACAAACGCTTAAAAAGCGCGGCGTTCTTTTTGATTAAGCGCTTAGCCGTTTTCGCCGCTGTATCTGGGTCGATCACGGGATGGATCGGCGTCAAAACGATTGAGCCGCCTGGGTGAACGGTCACGTTCACTTTGTCTCCGACTTTCACGCGTGCGAGCTCCATCAAAGCAGTATCAAAGATGATCCCCTGAGAGTTTCCGACTTTGGTGATGGTCTTGGTCATGGCGTAATACTATGTTTTACGGAGCGGCAATTGTCAATTGACTCATGTGCTCCCGCTCATATCGACCTGTCGGTTTTCCCATCTATGTCGCTCGCGTCCCCGCGGCTCCATTCGCTCGCTCCCGCTGCGCTCCACCGCTACCCGTCGCGGCTTTGCCGGCCATGTCGCTCACCTCAGTCACTCCGTTCACAGTCGGGCTGAAAGCTTTGGTCGAGAGTCGGCGCGCGATTTTGGCCAGCTCCCAGGCTGCTCGTCGGTGTCGTTGAAGCGGCGGCTAGCTGGCGTCGTATTTGCTCGCAGTTCCCTATAATTCTCAGTTAATTTAGGAAAATGGCTTGCGAAATTACGAAGAAGAAAAGCTGGATAGAATCCGCGCTATGGTGAAGTCGAGCGTATTAATCATCGAGGACGATGATGATAGCCGCCGGGCGATTGCCAAATTGTTTGCCAGAGCAGAGTGGAAAGTCTTAGAAGCCGCAGACGGCGATTCCGGAATTGAACTCGCTATTCGGAACCGACCTGAAGTTATTTTGTGCGACTTGCTGATGCCAAAATCGAATGGCTTTCAAGTTTGTCGCACCATCCGGCAGCAGCTTCAACCAACGAAGATCATCGTGGTTTCGGGGCGTGATTACGCAGTGGATCGCGCAAGTGCGCTGGAAGCCGGAGCGGACGAATACCTGATTAAACCGATTACGTGGGAAGTCCTCTGCGATACGATTGATCGACTCCTGGCAGCGGTTCCGCGCCGGCCAAAGGCGACGAGATCATCGGAGGAATTGGGTTCGGTGCCGCCGCGATTGAAGTTGTGGGGCGTGCGCGGTTCGCTCCCGGTGCCAGGGCCAGCGACGGTCCGTTATGGGGGCAACACGAGCTGCGTGGAAGTGCGCGCCGATGGCGAAATTATTGTGCTCGACGCGGGCACGGGAATTCGCGGTCTTGGCCTTGCGCTAGAGAAAGAGCTGGGGCCGCAGACGATCAAACTGACCCTTTTGATCACACATACGCACTGGGATCACATCCAGGGTCTACCGTTTTTTCCTCCTGCGTACAACCCCAAGAATCTGATGCGGATCCTGGGTTATGAAGGAGCGCGCGCTGGTCTTGGCGCGATCCTCGCCGGCCAGATGGAGACGCCGTTTTTCCCCGTCAGTTTGCGTGAGTTGCCGAGCCATCTCGCGATCGAAGAGCTAAAGGAGATGGAGTTTCACATCGGCAAAGTGAAGGTGCACGCAAAGTTTGCGAATCATCCCGGCATCTGCGCCGGCTATCGTCTCTTTACCAGCGCCGGATCGATCGCATACATGCCGGATAATGAACCGTACGAGCCTCTTAAACTGCAAGTCGCCGAGAGGGATGGAATTGACGGTGACGAAGCACGGAACTTCGCCGGCGCCGAACGGGCAAAAATGATTGAGTTTCTGCGGGATTGCGACGTCGCCATTCTGGACGGGCAATATACAGACGAAGAATATGAGCGACATGTGGGGTGGGGGCATAGTTCGCTGAGCAGCGTGGTTTTGCTCGCGCTCGATGCCAACGTCAAAAGGGTTTTGCTTTTTCACCACGATCCAAGTCATGACGATGACATGATTGATCAAATGATTGAGCAGGCGCGATATCTGGTTTCGCAGAGCGGAAAGGCGATGGTGATTGAAGGCGCTCGCGAGGGCGTTGAGATCCGGCTCGAGGCAAAATTACCGACCAGGTGAGCAGCGGAAAAACACGAGCGCGTTGAGCGCGCAAGTAAGAGTTAAGAAGTAAGAATTAAGAAGTGGGAACGGTAAACATAGCGAAATAAGAATTAAGAATGCAGAATGACGAAAATGATTTGCGAGATCGAACGAAGGCGTTCGCTTTGCAGATTATCCGGATGTTCGCGGCGATCCCAAAAACAACGGAAGCACAGGTCCTTGGTAAACAATTGCTGCGGTCCGGCACGTCAGTTGGAGCAAATTATCGCGAGGCATTTCGCGGACGCAGCAAGGCGGAATTTATCTCGAAGTGCGGCGATTCGCTCCGCGAACTCGAAGAGACTGTGTACTGGCTTGAACTGCTCGTCGACGCAAAGATTGTCCCAGCAGAAAAACTGTCAGCTCTTCGACAGGAATGCGACGAATTGATCGCCGTTTTCGTGACAATTCTCAGGCGATCGAAAGAGACTTCTTAATTCTTCCTTCATCCCTCTACCTTTTCTGTTCGCGCTCGGCTTGCTTTGAAACTCGTTCGCTTCCCACAGTTTTCGAAAAATTAGAAGGAGCAAGGAAGAATTAAGATTGTGCTTCGCTGAAGGCTGCGCGTAGCGGGCAAGTGACAGGTGACGAGTGACGAGAGGCAGACTAGACAGCCGAAGTCAGCCGTCAGCGATCAACGGATCCTTTTTCCCAATCGCGAACCTGTTGTTCCTGTCCGATGACACGCCGCAAATCGCATTGTGTCTTTTTGTCCGCCCATCCGCGTTGATGCGGCTTGCATAATCCACATGCCGAACGCTTCGAGGCGCGATACCTCCCGCTGGGTGAATTTTGATTTCAATGGAGCAATTACTCAGTTAGCTCAGGAACGTGCTCGTCTTCGTATTTCTCGATAAGCACGCCTAACACGTCCATCAGCGAAGCGAGCGGGTGCCTTTCATTTTCGCCCACTTCATCGGTGATCCGGTCGAGTAGTTCCACGAGTTCCCGGTAATCCGCATCGCTGTGAGGCACCCGGACGGCGCGTGAGATCGGTGGCCAGGCCTTTGTCACGTTTTCCAATTCGGCGGCAGACATACTATTTTTTCCATTTGCCGGCGTCATACTCCGGATGCGTCAGTACGTGGCGAATGTAAATCTTGTTCCTATTATAGTGCGCCGCTGCGACGAGTCGAACTTTGTTGCCTCCAATATTAAACACGGTGAATTTTCCAGCCTGGTCAGCTTGCGGAAAAGTCTCCCGCAATTGCGCGAAATTCAGAAACCGGCGTTTTCGCACAATCGCGTACCAACGCGCGACGGCCGATTTGGCGTCAGGGTGTTTTTCCGCGAACTCATTCAGGCGCTTCCGTGTAACGACGTGCATTACTGGCGCGCTATGCTAACGGAAGACTTTTCCCGGTGAGAAGCGGATTGAGCAAGGGGGCGCTCTCTACGCAATTGAGAAGGAAGCGACGAAAGTGAGAAGAATGACGCCAAGTTAGAAGTAAGAAGGAAAAATTATGAATTAGAGTGTTCAGATCAGACTGAAAGTCCGGCTGAACGCTTGGTCTGTAGTCGTAACTGACCGCAGGCGGCGGCGATGTCGTGGCCTTTCTCGCGGCGCAAGGTTGCGGTCACACCGTGCTTCCGCAGAATAGATTGAAATTTTTCCTGCCGCGCCCGCGAAGGGCGTGACCATTCCAGGCCTTCGACGGTGTTGTATGGAATGAGATTGATCTTGGCCGAGAGGCGGCGCGCGATTTTGGCCAGCTCCCGGGCCTGCTCGTCAGTGTCGTTGACGCCGGCGATAAGGATGTACTCGAACGTCAGCCTTCCTTTTCTCGCCACATAATAATCGCACGCTTCGAGTAACACCTTGAGCGGATACCTCCTATTCACCGGCATGATCTTGCCGCGGACTTCGTCGGTTGCGCCGTGTAGTGAAAGGGCGAGACGAAACTGCGTGGACTCGTTGGCCAGCTCGCGAATCTGCGGCGCCAGTCCGCTGGTCGAAACGGTGATGTGGCGGGCGCCGATGCCGAGGCCCCATGGCGCATTGATAATGCGAATCGCGCGCAGAACATTTTTCAGGTTGGCGAGCGGCTCGCCCATGCCCATGAAGACGACGTTATCGATTTTTTCGCCGCTCTTCTTTTCTATCTCGATGAGCTGTTGCACGATCTCGCCTGCATCCAGATTTCGCGTCCAGCCGTCCAGTCCGCTGGCGCAAAATTTGCAGCCATAAGCGCAGCCGACCTGGCTCGAGACGCAAATTGTCCGGCGATCTGAGGGTTGGCCATAAAGCGCGGGCGACGCTGGAATGAGGACCGACTCGATCAGGTTTTGGTCGCGTAAGCGGAAAAGAAATTTCTGCGTGGTGTCTTTCGAGCCAAGGACGCGGACGACTTCTGTCTTCGGCGTGTCAAATTCCGCTGCGAGCTCAGCGCGCAACTCGTTCGGCAAATCCGTCATCGCGTCGAAGGAGGCGACACGTTTTTTGTAGATCCAGTCGGTAATCTGCTTCGCCCGATAGGAAGCCGCGCCGCGTTTTTCTAGAAAATCCGCCAACTCTTCCAGGATGATTCCGGTGAGCGAAGACTTCACGCAGGAAGGTACGCGGAAAGGAAGAAGTAAGAAGGAAGAATTAAGAAAGGCTTGCTTTGGAGCGCTTCAGAATCGTTACGAAAATCGCGATCAATTCTCCGCACTCTTGACGGATCGGTTCGAGACGTTCGGGTGCGACAGATCGGCCTCCGCGAGCAGATCAAGCCAATAAGCTGTTTCTTCGATTTCTCGCAGACAATCGCCGCATTTCGATACAAATTGATTCGCTCTTCTCCCGACTCGCTCTCCGCCACCTAGCGGCGTTACCTTCCATGTCGCTCGCCCCGCTCGCTCCATTCAGCTTTGCTGCGACCGCGGTAGGCTTCGCGATAGTTAGCTCCGACAGATGTGCCCGAACGGAGGACTTGTTTCCCGATTACTTGCGCCTCTGTTGTCTTCGGTAATGCGGAAAAGAGCCGGATTATCTGTAGAGCAAAACTTTTGGTTCGCGTCGCAAGGTCGCCTTCATTCGCGACTCTTCCGAGATCGCTCCCGCTACCCTTGCGGCTTTTGCCGTGCATCTCGCTCGCCCCGCTCACTCGCTTCTTCCTTTTGCATTCTTAATTC
>JBKOYE010000209.1:0-4606 GCA_046725275.1 Verrucomicrobiota bacterium | reverse complement strand
GCTTAAAGTTCCCGTCCGGGCGCACACCGGAAAAGTACACCTTTGCCTCCGAGCCGGCGGTCAACCCAAAGCAAGTTGCGTCGCTGGGATCGTTGAATGAGGAGCGGCGTGCGCTCGTAAAGAGTGTCATTCCGTCGGTCGTAGCGGTGAAGACATCGAAGAAGATCGCTGTCCGGCGCCAATATGGAGTCGATCCATTCGAGTTTTTCTTTCCGAATCAGCGAAGATTTCGCAACCCCCGCGACGAAGCCTTGGTGCAAACTTCACTGGGCTCGGGCGTCATCGTGACCAATGAGGGCCACATTATCACCAACAATCACGTAGTTAGCGACAGACAAGGCAATTCGGTTGATCAAATTGAAGTACAACTGAGCGATGGCCGGACCAAGAAGGCGCGTCTGGTGGGCGCTGATGAACAAGTGGACCTGGCTGTGCTCAAGATCGATGAACCGGGCGTGAAGCCGCTCAAGCTTGCGGACTCCGACACGGTGCAGCCGGGAGATTTTGTTCTGGCGATCGGCAACCCGCTTGGATTCGAGGAAACAGTGACCGACGGGATCATCAGTTCAAAAGGTCGGCCCAATCGCAGCGATGCTTTCGCTGAGCTGCTACAGACGAATGCGGCCATCAATCCGGGCAACAGTGGCGGTCCTCTGATCAATCTGCGCGGCGAAGTGATCGGCATTAACACGGTGATCGCCTCCACGACCGGGGGCTCCCAGGGACTGGGTTTCGCGATTCCATCGAACACAGTTCGCAGCGCGCTCGAAAGTTTGTTGAAACAGGGACGGATCATTCGCGGCTACCTCGGTATTCAGACGGGGCCGTTGCAGCCCGGCGCTCGCAATTCGGACACTGAAGGCGTGACCGTCGGCGAAGTAATCTCCGGATCACCCGCAGAACAGGCGGGCCTGCAATCGGGTGATGTCATCCGCGAATTCGACGGACGCGACGTAAAGAATTTCAACACACTCCAAAAATTGGTCGCTGAGGCGCCCTTGGATAAGCAAGTAGAGCTTCAAATCGTCCGCAACGGAAAACCGTTGACAGTGAAAACGCAGATCAAAGAGCAACCGGTTGATTACGAAAGCGCGCGTGTTCTTCCCCGCGGCAATCAGCCGCAGCCACAAGGTCCGCGACAGCCTAACGATCAAGAAACGGTTGACAGTCCATTGGCATCAATTCACGTGGACGAACTAACTCCGGAAAAAGCGCGCCAACTCGATCTTCCGCCGAACGCGAAAGGCGTACTGGTCACTGACGTCGATCCCGACAGCGGTGTGGCAGAATTGCAGAAAGGCGATGTGATTGAAGAAATCAATCAACAGCCAGTCATGTCGGTTTCCGACTACAATAAGATTGCTGGGTCGCTCGATCTAAACCAACCGCAAGTCCTGTCTGTTTGTCGCCATCGGGCTCGCTCGTTTCTGGTTTTGCGACCGCGATAAGGTGCTTCCACTGATATTGTAGCCACGGGCCTGCGGCCCGTTCGCGGGTAGGCATTTTTGCGGCACAGACAGCCCACGTCCCGTGGCTACGGTGGTTCAACACGGAATCGCGTGCCGCCGGCAAACGCCTGAGAGCATGTCCCAAAGCGCACCGAGAACGCGATTCACTGCTGCTCTTACAGATTCAACGTTCTGCTTGCCTATGTATTCACTCAGCATCTTTCGCTCCGCAGCGGAGTGTTCACGGTCGGCTTCGATGTGCACGCTGAAATATTCGTAATGTTTTGGATCACTGAAGCCGTAATGTTTTTTCAGCCCGTCAATCTTGGATTCGCAGATCGCCGGGATTTGATTTTCGTACGCGTAAAGCGCAGCCAGACCTTCTGCCGTTGATCCATCGCGGCAAACTGATCGGAACGCGTCGATTAAATTCTTTGTTTCCGACCATGTTTCCGATTTGCGCACGTCGGATTCAGAAACGCCCAGTCCCTGCGCAAAATTGAGCCAAAGCTCGGGATGATTTGGCGACCCAGATTCCTCGTCCATTAAATTGTTGAGCAATTGCTTGCGTGTTCCTTGGTCGTCGCACGTCGCGTGCACCGCCGAGAGATACGTCGGAAATGCCGCAACATGGTGGTAGTACTGCCGCGCGTAATCCATGAGCGCCTCCCTGCTTAGCTCACCACGCGTCCATGCGAGATAAAACGGATGTTTCAAAAGATGTTTCGCTGCAACGTTGTCATCGATTTGGTCGAGATATTGATTCATAGTTTTTTGGCTTCGAGAGATTACGCAGTTTTACACCGATTTGCGCAATCTGATTTTTTTAATCTGCGATGATCTGCGAAATCTGTGGATCATTTCACGTCGCTTGCAAAATGTGTTTGATGCCGCGGATTGGGATGACGACCCAGGTGGGACGATGGTTTAGCTCGTAGCCGATTTCATAGACAGCTTTATCGAGCAGGTAGGCTTCGAGCATGATTTGAAGGTCCTCGCTGTTATTCGGGATGAAGATCGCGCCAGTCGTCGTGTTCAAATAGCTTTGCAAAAAGACGCTGCTGGTCTGCCTATACCAGAGATCGGCCCAGCGCTCCAGAAAAGGCACGTCTTCCTTGCGCAAAGCCCGCTGCCAGAGTGCGGAGTACGCGGCATATTGGAACGAGCGCATCATGCCAGCAACATCGCGCAGCGCGGAGCGTTTCATCTTCCGATCACTCAGAGGACGCGCCGGTTCTCCTTCGAAATCGAGAATGACAAAATCTTTACCGGTATAAACCAGCTGTCCCAGATGATAATCGCCGTGAATCCGGATCTTTGCAGCATTGGTGCGGCGATCGAGCAGTCGTTTTTCACGCGCCAAAATCTCTTTTTCCGAAGCGATCACTTCCCTGGCCTCATCTCGGAATTTTGCAGAGAGATCCGGCAACTTCTTGTCCAAGGATGTAAACGCGCGGCGCAATGATGTGCGCATGCTTTGGTAAACGGAGCGCTGTGTCATAGCGTTAAATGGCTCCGGTGCGAACGCGGGATTGTCACTCCTTGACGCGAGTGCAAGATGCAGCTCGCCGGTGCGCTGTGCCAAGAGCTTTACCTTGTCGGGGTACACCCCGCCGATCAATTCATCGAGGAGAGCCCCGGGGGGCACCGTTTCATTCTGAAGATCGGATTTGCGCTCCAGGACGCGGTCGTAATAGCGGCCGATCGCATCCACAGTAAGTGTCCAGACGTCGCCTTCATTCGGCACTGCGCGTTGCATGAGGCAAACCACAGTTGGCTCCGCCTTTGCCCGGCGATATTCCAGTGCTCCGATAAACGCGGGCACATTTGGGAAATGCGTTTGCTCCGTGAGGAACCGCGTGATTTCCACGTCAGGGTTCAACCCATCCTCGAGTTTGCGATAGAGTTTCAGAAAGAATTTATTGTCGAAGAGCATCGAAGAGTTGCTCTGTTCAGCGTTCAAAACATGTGATTTTTCGGCCAGATCGAGGTCTTGCGACTCCAGGTTTGAGTTTGCGACGCCGACAAATTGCCCTGCCTGAGCTCTGATTGTGCGACGTCGTGCGATGGCCTCGAACAATTGTGAGCGAAAAGTCCCCTCCCAAATAGCGTCGCACAAGATGGCGCCCCTGCTGCGGGCGAAATGCGCTACGACCGCGTGCGCCGCGTTTTGCGTCACGAAGTGTGCAAGTTCGCCGGAGGCAATCTTTACCGGAATGGCGTACATTTCCGTTGGAGAATCCAGATAACTTACCTCGACAAACCAGAGCCGGGCGCCGTCGGCATCGGAGGAAAAAGCAAGCTGCTCAGCGACTTTGAGGTTCCGAAAAGAGCGCGCCTTGGAACCAAACCAGCGGGAATTTTGAATGTGATTGGGAAGAACCTCGCGCTCGAGCTGTACTCGCTGGCTGTTGCCAAGCAGTATGTCAAACTGAGCTGGAGCATTGATGGTTGGGACAACGTGTTTCTTCAATGCACGCCGAGTATCGGTTGGCGCTTGCAGTGCGAACCAGTAGTAGGCATGCGGGCCCAGCGTGATGACGTAACGCGATTTCCGGATCGGCCGAAACAGATTGCGGCTAAAAACTTCCATCGGCACGCAGCCGGCGAATCGCGAGAGATCCAGTTCCACCGACTGCGCGAACCGCGAAAGATTCGCTACCACCACTATGGTCTCGTTTTCCCAGCGCCGAAGGAACGCCAGCACTTTCGGATTGTCCGGATGGAGAAATTCAAGAGAGCCGCGCGAGAACGCTTTGAAGTTTTTTCGCATGGCGATGACTCGCCGCGTCCACCATAGCAGTGATGACAGATTTTTCTGCTGGTTCTCGACGTTAATGGCTTCGTAGTGATATTCAGGATCAATTGTGACCGGGAGATAAAGCTGCTGCGGGTTCGCTCTTGAAAATCCGGCGTTTCGGTCCGGGCTCCACTGCATTGGCGTGCGGCAACCGTTGCGGTCGCCCAGATAAAAATTATCTCCCATACCGATCTCATCTCCGTAGTAGATGATCGGTGTCCCCGGCATTGAGAACAGCAGCGTGTTGAGCAGCTCGATCTTGCGGCGGCTGTTTGCAAGCAGTGGCGCGAGTCGCCGCCGAATGCCAAGATTAATCCGCGCGTGTGGATCGGTCGCGTAAACCCGATACATGTAATCG
>JBKOYE010000155.1:0-18674 GCA_046725275.1 Verrucomicrobiota bacterium | reverse complement strand
CAAGCCGGTTCCGCGTTTCGAATACGTTGTGGGTAAAATTGCCGGAGTTCTTCTGTTGCTGGCGATCAGCACTCTGGTGATGGTCGCAGCGTTTCTAGCCGTGCTATACATGCGTGAGCAGGCAGTGCTGCACGCGACCGCGAGACAAATGGCCAGCGCGCCGCCCGATCAGCTCACCGATGCTCTACGCTCCGTGCGAGCGTCCGCGTTCAATGTCGATCTGATTCCGGGAATCATCATCATTTTCCTTAAAGCATGCCTGCTCACAGCGCTGACGCTGTTTGTTTCCACATTCGCCACCTCAACCATTTTCACGATCGTGGTGATGGTTTTCATTTATTTTATCGGGCACTTGGAAGCCACCGCGCGCGAATATTGGCTCACCGAACACGGCAGCGGACTCGTAACGCGGGTGTTTCTCGCGATCATTGCGCTCCTCTTTCCAGATTTGCAGGCTTTCAATTTGGTGGACGACATCGTCGCCGGCACGGCTATTTCGGTCTTGGTTTTTACCAAGACTGCGCTCCTCGGCATTTTCTACACCGTGATCTACACGTTGCTCGCGATCTTCGTATTTTACGGAAAAGAATTATGACGCGAGGCCTCATCACGCTGGCAGTGTTGATCGTGATGGGCCTCCTCAAATTGCCGGTCGAACGCGATCTTGCGGGCCTTCACCAGCAGGAACATTTCCGCGGCGTCGAATTCAATCTCGATCTGCGCGAAAAACTCGGGCAACTCGGATTCATCGCTGCCCTTAGCGGGTTTCGAGCAATTGTAGCTGATGCGCTTTTTATCCAGGCCCACGCGGCATGGGAAAATACTGAGTGGAGCCGGATGCTGTTGTTGTTCCGGCATGTCACAACGCTGCAACCGCGGGTGCTCCTGTTCTGGGACACAGCAGCATGGCACATGGCGTGGAACGCAAGCGTAGCCGCGATGAACGATCCCAATCAGCCGCGCCAGGCGCTGCGAGTCAAAGCGCAGCGCGAATATTTTGCGCTCGGTAAAGATTTCCTCGAACGCGGAATCAAGAACAATCCCGATCGCCCCGAGCTGTACGAAGCACTTGCCCGGCTGTACAAAGAAAAATACAAAGACCACGAGCGCGCTGCCGAATATTACGCCAGGGCAGCGGCATTGCCGGAAGCAGCGTCGTGGGACCGGCGTTTCTCGGCGTACGAGCTTTCGTATTGCGAGGCGCGCGAGTGGGAAGCATATCACCGCCTGTTCAGCCTTTATAACGAGGGCGAGAAGGAGCGACTGCCAACTTTGATCAAGCGGTTGAAGTTCCTCGAAGAAAAACTCGGGATTCCGCAGGAACAACGAATTCCTGAGACAGGTCCGACGAAGCGTTAAAATCGTTGAAGCGTTGAAGCGGTTTTGACTCTACCGTTGCAACGTTTTAACGCTTCAATCTTAGTCAATGCGGTTCGCAATCTTCAGTGACATTCATTCTAATCTCGAAGCGCTCGAAGCCGTGATGGCGGATGCGCGTCAACGCAGATGCACGCACTTTGTCTGCCTTGGCGACGTGGTCGGTTACAACGCGAACCCGGGTGAATGCATCGAACTTGTCCGCGAACTTGATTGCCCCTTGGTAAAAGGCAACCACGACGAACAGGCAACGTTCCCCGCGTCGTCGGAACGCTTCAACGAACTGGCCGAGCGCGCCATCGAGTGGACACGCGAACACTTGAGTGAGGAGCACAGGGAATGGTTGCGCAGCCTGCCGTTACAGCGCCGGGTCCACGATTTCACGATTGTGCACGCTACGCTCGATACACCCGGGCAATGGGGCTACGTATTCAACAATCTCGATGCCGTCGCGAGCTTCACGTATCAGCGCACGGCCGTCTGTTTTTTCGGACACACTCATGTGCCGATGGTATTTGTTCGAGACGAAGGCGTTCGGCGCGAAACCGGCGAGCACGTTCATATCGAGCCGGGCAAAAAATATTTCATCAATGCTGGGAGCGTTGGGCAACCGCGCGACGGAAATTGGCGAGCAGGATATTGCATTTACGACATTGAGAACAAGCTGGTCGAACTGCTGCGGGTCAAATACGATCTCGCGACTGCGCAAAAGAAGATCACGAAAGCTGGTCTGCCGCGGCTCCTTGCCGAGCGACTTGCGATGGGCCGCTGAGGAGAACGATCGAGCGGTAGGGCGAGTCGTGACGGGTCGGGACACGCTGTCCTTAATTCGCCATTTCACGCCACAGCTTACACGGAGTGACGCGCCCTACCGACCACCCTTCGGTCGCTCACGGAGAATAAATTCCGCAACCGGCAAATCGTGCGGGTAAGTGATTTTCAAATTAAAGTCGTCGTTAAGGACGAGAGCGATCTTATGGCCGAGTCGCTCGACTGCGGAGACTTCGTCAGTCACCGAAATATTTTCCGCGTAAACGGCGCGGTAGGCGCCCTCAATCAATTCTCGCTCGAAAATCTGTGGCGTTTGCATCGCATACAGCTGGTGCCGATCGACCGAACCGGCGACTAAAAGTTCGGCGCCTGCGCGTTTTAGTGTGTCGTTGACTGGCTGTGCCAAAGCGGCTGCGCCGTGAATGCGGCACTGCTCGAACGCTCGTTCGATTTGCTCCGGCGTAATCAACGGACGCGCTGCATCGTGCACGGCGACATATTGCACATTGCGCTCAACCCGATCCAAACCGGCGCGCACGGAATCCTGACGACGTTCGCCGCCGTGAACAATTGAGCGCACTTTCTTGAAACCGGCGTTGCGACTGATTTTTTTGATTTCATCATGCCGTTCTTTGCGCGCCACGACGATGATTTCGCTGACGAAAGGCGCGCGGTCGAACGCGCGGATTGCGTGACTGATCACGGGTTCGCCCGCGATCGTGGCAAACAATTTATCGAATCCCATGCGCTGGCTGCTGCCGCCGGCGACGATGATGGCGCTTAACATGGTCGACGCGTTAAAGCATTGACGCGGGCGTCATCCTGAGCGGAGCGAAGCGGAGTCGAAGGATCCCATGGCGCTGCCGGACTGTACGGCAACGGGGTTCATCGACTTCGTTCGGAATGACGTGCTTCTGTAACTTTTCAACCAATCACGAAAGCTGCTTTTGCACCTCTGCGCTGACCGTTTTCCCGTCGGCGCGGCCGCCTACCTTCGCCTGCAGCGCTTTCATTACTGTGCCCATTTGCGCCTTCGATGTCGCACCGGCTTCGGCAATCGTTTCATGCACGACTTTGGCCAGCTCGTCCGCGCTCATCGCCTGGGGCAGATACGTATTCAAAATCTCCAGCTCTTCTTTTTCCTTGTCGGCCAATTCCGCGCGCCCGCCTTTTTCAAAACTCTCGATCGAATCCTGGCGCTGCTTCGCTTGCTTCCGAATGACCTGCACGGCCTCGGAGTCGCTCAGCTCGGCTTCCGCTCCGGATTTTGCGATCGCGGCATACCTGAGTGCCGACTTAAGCATGCGCAGCACGCCCAATTTGGTCGTGTCCTTGGCGCGCATCGCCTCTTTCAGGTCTGAGTCCACGCGTTCTTGCAACGTCATGTGCCACAATTACGGCGAGCAAATGCAATTGTCGATGTTGTAGCCGTCGCCCTGTGGGCGACGCCGGTGATTTTTCCACATCGGTGCAACGCTTCGCACAGCTGAGCGGCTACAGTGCCTTACTGCATTTGCGAACGGATTCGGCGTCACCAACGGACATGACGTCGATGCCCCGATTCGTGCGTTTCAATAAACCGGCGAGCACGTTGCCCGGGCCCAGTTCAATAAAAAGATCGCAGCCGAGGTCGATAAGGCTCTGCATACAATCTGTCCATCGTACGGTTCCAGTTACTTGGTCGCGGAGCGTCTTCCGGATTTCCTCAGGCGTTTTCACTTCTTCGCCCGTCACGTTGCTGATCACCGGGAAGCGCGGCGATTGCATGGGAATATCGGCGAGCACTTTCTCTAATTTCACGTAGGCACTTTCCATAAGACGCGAATGATATGCGCCGGCAACATTGAGCATCATCGCGCGGCCAATGTCATATTCTTTCGCGACACCAACAGCGGTTTCCACGTTCGCCAACTCGCCGGAAATGACGATCTGATTAGGCGCATTAATGTTGGCGATATCGACATCTTCATCAGCGGCTAGCCGGCGCACATCATTTTCCAAGCCGCCAATCATCGCCGCCATGCCGCCTTGAGTGGTTGCGCACGCTTGGTCCATGAATTCGCCGCGCTTTTGCACAAGCTTTAGACCGGTCGCGAAATCGAAGGTGCCGGCCGCAGCGTGCGCGGTGAGTTCGCCTAACGACAGACCGGCCGAGCCGCCGACTTCAAACTCGTCGAAGACCTCCCGCACCGCTGCCAGCGCCGCGAGCGCGTGAACGTAAAGCGCCGGCTGACAATTTGAAGTGTTGGTCAATTCCTCGATCGGTCCGTTCCACGCAATCTCACTTAGGCTCCAGCCCAGAATTTCATCGGCCTGACGAAACAAATCCGCGGCGATAGGAAATTGTTGTGCGAGATCATGTCCCATTCCGACGCATTGCGCGCCCTGACCGGCGAAAAGTAGTGCGATTTTTTTCGGCATACGCGAGCACTTAACGCAGGTCTCATTACGTTGCGAGCGCGGCTTTCTGTGCTCGCCAGAATTTAGGCTTGCGCGCGGTTGTTCGCGCGGCAGCGTAAATCAATTGTCGTTATGCCATTCACGACGCGCGAGATTGAATCACCGGACTCGGTTACGCGAGTGGCCGCAGCGGACGCAGCACTGCGCGAACCCGGTGAGGGCGACATCGGTGAGAAGATGGTGCTCAACATGGGGCCGTCGCATCCAGCCACGCACGGCGTTTTGCGGCTCGTGCTCGAGCTCGACGGCGAGATCATCACCAAAGCCACGCCGGACATTGGGTTTCTCCATCGCGGCGACGAGAAGATCGCCGAGAACATGCAGTACAACCAATTCGTGCCATACACCGACCGGCTCGATTATCTTGCGCCGCTCTCAAATAATGTGGCGTACGCCCTTGCGGTGGAAAAACTGATGGGCTGGGACATTCCGCCGCGCGGAAAAGCGATCCGCACCATTTGCTGCGAAACATCACGCATTTCCTCGCATCTGCTCGGGCTCGGGGCAATGGCGCTCGATCTCGGTGCTATGTCGGTTTTTCTCTATACGTTCACGGAGCGGGAAAAACTCTACAACCTGTTCGAGCTCCTGACCGGTGCCCGCTTCACCACCTCGTACACCCGCGTGGGCGGACAAATTCGCGATCTTCCGGAGGCATTTATTCCGCAACTCAAAAAATTCCTCGACGACTTCGGTCCGAGTCTCGACGAATGCGACCGGTTGCTAACCAGGAACAAGATTTTTGTCGATCGCACAAGAGACATCGGCGTCATCTCGAAGGAACGCGCAATCGCGTACGCGATTTCCGGGCCGAATCTCCGCGGGAGCGGAATCGAACACGATTTGCGCCGCAAACACCCATATCTCGACTACAACCAGTACGATTTCGACGTGGTCATCGGCAGCGCGGGCGATTGTTACGATCGTTATCTGGTCCGGGTCGAGGAGATGCGGCAGAGCACGCGAATTTTGCGGCAAGTGATCGATAAACTGCCCAGCGGGCCGACCAATGTTTCGAACTGGAAGAACATGACTCCGCCGAAATCGCGAGTCATGACGAAGATGGAAGAGTTAATTCATCATTTCATC
This sequence comes from Verrucomicrobiota bacterium, assembly GCA_046725275.1. Lineage (GTDB taxonomy): Bacteria > Verrucomicrobiota > Verrucomicrobiia > Chthoniobacterales > UBA10450 > Udaeobacter. Next base: position 12,977 of record JBKOYE010000155.1, on the reverse strand, counting down.
GTGGTAACGGAAGGCCTCGATGCGCCGCTGGGCGAGGTGTATTTCGGAGCCGAAAATCCTAAGGGCGAGCTTGGCTTTTACATCAACAGCAGAGGCGGCGGTGTCCCGTATCGCTTGAAAATTCGCGCGCCATCGTTCGTGAATCTCAGTATCCTGCCGCAACTGTTGCCTGGCTGCCTTGTCAGCGATGTGCCGGCCGTGCTCGGCAGTCTGGACTTCGTAATGGGCGAATGCGATAGATGAAGCGCATGAGACTGATCCGACGAATCGGACCGACGATGACGATGTTCCAAACTGCGTCGCGGCTCATGCTCATTCTCATGCTCGTGCTCATGCTCGGCTGTTCCGGCAAACGAATCACGAAAGCAAACGTGGACGAGGTGACGGAAGGAATGTCGAAGAAGCAGGTGGAATCCATTCTTGGCCCGCCGACTTCCCTTACCACGGAAGATTTCGTGATCATGAAGAAAACAACTTACGTGTACCGGCAGGGCAAAGACACGGTCACGATCGTTTTCAAGGACGACAAAGTGCAGTCCAAAGACAGCACGCTATCGGATTAACTCTGCCGTAACGTGCGCTGTCCTCAGCGCAGTTCGCAAACGGTCGGCTCGATTCCGCTGGGGACAGCGGACGCTACAGGAAACGCGATTTGCCGCCCGTCACTGCGCTGCATTAGGTTCGGAGATGGCAGACTCAACGCGCATCCAAATTTCCGCCGAATTGGAGCGGAGAATGGACGACGCGATTGCGCATTATCCGGGCGAGCACCGTCGAAGCGCGGCGCTGCCGCTGTTGCATTTGTGGCAGGAACACTTCGGTTTCATCAGCGACGAAGCCACCTTCTGGATCGCGGAAAAACTCGGCCTGCAACCGATCAACATTCTCGAGTTGGTGACTTTTTATCCAATGTTCCGCCAGAAGCCGGCCGGCAAAACGCATATCCGCGTATGCCGCACGCTCAGTTGCGCGATGGCCGGCGGATTGAATGTCATGGAAAATTTATGCGCAAAACTCGGAATCCAGCGACCGGCTGATGGAGAAGAAATGCATAATCCCATCGCAGTTAGCGCCGATGGAAATTACAGCGTCGAGTTCGTGGAATGTCTGGCGAGTTGTCATACCGCGCCAGTTTGCATGGTTGGCGAAGAATTGCATGAGAAGGTCGATCCGAAATCTGCAGCCGACCTGATCGGCAATCGACAATCGCCAATCCGCAATCCGCAATTGGCGTGGCCGCCGCATCCGATGGAGCGCCGTCTGGTTTACAAAAACATCGGGCGCCCCGGTTGGACGAGCGACATCGATTGTTACCTGCGCGACGGTGGGTACGAACAATTGAAGCAGGCGTTGACCCTGTCGCGCGCTGACATCGTCAACAAAGTCAAAAACTCCGGGCTCCGCGGCCGTGGAGGGGCGGGATTTTCCTGTGGCCTGAAATGGAGTTTCATCAAGCCGGATGAAAAACGACCGGTGTATTTGATCTGCAACGCCGACGAATCCGAGCCGGGCACGTTCAAGGACCGCTACATCATTCATTACGATCCGCACCAGTTGCTCGAGGGAATGTTGATCTCGTGTTATGCGCTGAATGCCCATACGGCTTACATCTACATACGGGGCGAATTCCCCGACGGCGCGAAAATCCTCGAGCGCGCCATCGAAGAAGCGCGGCAGCACAGGTTCCTTGGCAAAGATATCCTCGGCTCCGGATTCGGCGTTGAGTTTTACATCCATCGCGGCGCCGGCGCTTACATTTGCGGCGAAGAAACTGGCCTGATCGAATCGCTCGAGGGGAAACGTGGCTATCCCCGCATCAAGCCGCCGTATTTCCCGGCGGTGCTGGGTCTCTACATGAGCCCAACTATCGTCAACAACGTGGAGACACTCTGTGACATTAAACACATCGTTGGAATGGGGGGCGCGGAGTATGCTTGCCTCGGTCGGCCTAACAACACCGGCACCCGAGTTGTGTGCGTTAGCGGCGACGTTCAACGTCCCGGCTACTTCGAAGTGGAAGTCGGCGCGGTGACAATGGGCCAGTTAATTTACGAAATGGCCGGCGGTCTTCGATCGGGCCGGAAGTTGAAGGCAGCCATTCCGGGCGGCAGCTCTGCGAAAGTGTTGCGGGCCGATGAGCGCTTCAAGCTCAAGGAAAGACAAGCGGATGGCTCGACAACTGAACGCGAAATCTCGATCGACGATATTCCTATGGATTTCGATTCACTGGCAGCCGCAGGCTCAATGGCCGGTTCCGGCGGCGTGATCGTGCTGGATGATTCGCGCGACATGGTCTGGGTGCTGAACAACATCAACAAGTTTTACGCACATGAGAGCTGCGGCCAATGCACGCCTTGCCGGGAAGGGTCCCTTTGGATGCAAAAAATCACCGATCGCATGCTGCGCGGTGGCGGAGTAGTGGAAGATCCAAAAACACTGAAGACAATCGGCGACAACATTGCCGGGCGTACGATTTGCGCTTTTGGCGAAGCGTGCGCGTGGCCGACGCAAAGTTTTGTCGAAAAATTCCCCGAAGAATTTGCGACCCGCGCGCAAAAACCCGTTCCCCCGCCCCTCCCGCCGGAATACACACCGCAAGAATTGATCGACGAGGAATCGATTGCCACCGTCCCCATGGCGCACGACCCCGGCTGGGAAAAAGCGGGCGCGAAAGGCACGATCTGAATATGAATCAGGAAAGCAGGAAAACAGGAAAAAGTCTCAGAGACTCAAAACTGACCGAGCAAATTATTGCTGCGGCCATCCGGTTTCATCGGGCGCTCGAACCCGGCTTTTTGGAATCCATTTATGAGGAAGCCTTAGGGGTTGAATTTGCGCTGAGTGGGATCCAATTCATTCGGCAGTACCCGGTGCCACTGTTCTATCGCGATCATCAAAGTGGCGAACACCGTTTGGACTTTTTAGACGAAGGAAAAATCGTCGTTGAGCTAAAAGCAATCAGTCAATTAGAGGATATTCATTTCGCAATTGGTCGTAGCTATCTGAAAGCAACTAATCTTGACGATGGATTGATCTTCAACTTCGCCACGGTTCCGCTCACCGTGAAGCGGTTTTGTCGCGAGAAGCCGATCGATTCGGTCCCAGATCTTCTCGAATGATTTTCCTGTTTTCCTGCTTTCCTGATTCATCAAAGATATGCCTAACGGATCGTCGGTCCAAATGTTCAACGTCCAGATAGATGGGGTCTGGTATCAGTTTCCGAAAGGCACGCGCGTGATTGAGGCGTGCGAGGAGGTCGGGGTGTTCGTGCCGCGCTACTGTTATCACAAAAAGCTCACCTCGCCGGGCAATTGCCGGATGTGTCTGATCGAAATGGGATTTCCGAGGCTCGGCCCCGATCGGAAGCCGGAGCTTGGCGCTGATGGCAAGCCGATCATCAACTGGATGCCGCGTCCGCAAATTTGCTGCGCGCAGGATGTCGCGGAAGGAATGGCCGTTCGCACGGACTCATCGTTGGTGAAGGAATGTCGGAACGGCGTAATGGAATTTCTGCTGATCAATCACCCGCTCGATTGCCCAATCTGCGATCAGGCGGGCGAATGCCGCTTGCAGGAGTTCAGCGTTGATTACGGCGATTCGCAATCGCGCTTCCTTGAGAACAAAGTAAAAAAGCCGAAAGCTGTGCAGGTCGGTCCTCGCGTCACATTGGATGACGAGCGCTGCATTCTCTGCTCGCGCTGCATCCGTTTCTGTCAGGAAATCGCGCACGACGATGTGCTCGGGTTCGTTGATCGCGGCAGTCACACTGTTCTGACGGCGCATCCCGGTCGGTCGTTGGACAACAATTATTCTTTGAACACCGTCGATATTTGCCCGGTTGGCGCGCTGACTTCTATCGATTTCCGGTTCAAAATGCGCGTCTGGTTCCTGAAGGAAACAAAGAGCATTTGCACGAGTTGCGCCACAGGCTGCAACACCGTCATTGGCACTCGCGAGGACGTGATCTATCGCCAAACACCGCGCGAGAACGACCACGTTAACTCCTCTTGGATGTGCGATTACGGACGGCTGAACTACAAATATCTCGAAGCCGAGGACCGGCTGCTGGAACCACAGATTCGTTCCGAGGGAAGACTGGTTCCTGCCGATTGGCCAACTGCGATTGGGCAGGCAGCGCTTCAGTTAAAGCAGCTTGCCGGATCCGAAATTGCCGTCGTCGCCTCGGGGCGGATGACGAATGAAGAACTTTGGCTGACAGCGCAGTTGGCAGATTCGTTAGGTGTAAAGTGGATCGATATCGTCCCGAGACGCGGCCCCGGCGATGACATTTTACTGAGCGAAGATCGCAATCCGAATACAAATGGCGCGCGCTTGATTCTGGGTTCACGCTCCGAGCCAGGCGCGAAACTCATGGCGATCGCTGACGCAGTCAGAGCTGGGCAAATCAAAGCGTTGGTAATTTTAAAAGAGAATGCGATGCACTTGGGCTTGTCGGTCGAAGAACTAGCCGAGCTGCGTGCATTAATCGTCATGAATATTTTGCCGAACGAAGCCACCGAAAACGCAAGCGTTGTTCTGCCCGCGTGCGGTTTTGCCGAAAAACGCGGCTCAATGATCAACGGCAAGGGCCGGTTGCAACGGTTGAACCGCGCGACTCGCCCGCCTGGCAACGCGCGTGATGATTGGGAGATTTTACGCGATCTGCTTCAAGCAATCGGCGGCGGCGACTCGCTTCATTCCATCGAAGATGTTTTCCGCCGGATCAGCGAAACAGTCCTAGAATTCGCCGAGTTGAGCCTGAGTAAAATCGGCGATCTCGGTGTGCACATTCTGCAAATGAAAGAACTGCCGCCGATGCATCCCAGCGACGAAGAAGCAATCGAACAAGCGATCGCGATCCAGACTGCACGTCGCGCTGTTCGGCAACAGTTGGATCAGCCGCGAGCGCGTGTTGGCGCCTCGAGCGTTGAATCACAAGTGGCGCCTCGACAGTAGAATTGACGAGCGCAATGGACTCTTTTTTCATCATTACCTCGCTGATGAAGATCGCAATTCTGCTGGGGGTAATCTTGTTCATGGTCTCCTACGCAGTGTATGCAGAGCGCCGGGTCAGCGCGTTTATTCAGGACCGCGTCGGGCCGAATCGCGTTGGGCCCGCTGGCCTTTTCCAACCGATCGCAGACATGTTCAAGTTGCTGCTGAAAGAGGATTTCACGCCGCGTGCCACGAATACGTTTTATTACTGGCTGGCACCGTGCCTTGCAGTTGCGCCGGCCATCATCACCATCGCGGTCGTGCCATTCGGCAGCACGTTGTTCGGTGTGCCGATGGTTATTGCCGATGTGAACATTGGGATTTTCTTTGTGTTCGCGATTTCCTCGCTCGGCGTTTACGGGATCGTCATCGGCGGTTGGGCATCGAACTCGAAATATCCGTTTCTCGGCGGCATTCGCTCCAGCGCGCAAATGCTTTCGTACGAGCTTTCGCTCGGGCTCGCGGTCATTCCAGTTTTTCTCCTTGTTGGAAGTTTGCGATTAACTAGCGTTGTGCAGTACCAGGTCGAGCGCGGCTGGTTCATCGCGCCTTTCGTTGGCGATTGGATGAATCCATGGAAATGGCTGCTCGCGATTCCAATGATCATCTCGTTCCTCGTGTTCATGATCGCGATTTTCGCCGAGACAAACCGGCTGCCGTTCGATCTGCCGGAAGCCGAGCAGGAGCTCGCCGGCGGCTACAACACCGAATATAGCTCGATGAAGTTCGCCCTTTATTTTCTCGGCGAATACGCCGCGATGATCACGGGGTCCGCTGTTGTCGTGACATTATTTTTTGGCGGATGGCATTTTCCGGGCATACCAGATGGCTCCCACGGATGGATTTTCGGCCTAATCAACATCGCAGTCTTTTTTACAAAGGTCGCCGTCGTGATTTTCTTGTTTATGTGGGTGCGCTGGACGCTCCCCCGATTTCGATGGGATCAGCTCATGCGGCTGGGCTGGCTTTTCTTTTTCGAGATTGCGTTGGTAAACATCTTCATCGTGGCAGGGCTACTAACGTTTGCACCCAGGTAAATGACGAAGCTCGAAGCAAAGCCGAATACCGAAGCCCAAAAAGCTGGTCACTGGCGCAAAATGTTCAGTGATTCGTGCTTCATCATTGATTCGCCATTCGTCATTCGTCATTCGTCATTTTGATTATGACCATCACTGTTCCACGACCGCGATTGAACTGGCGCGAGCGATTGTATCTGCCCGCCATCGCTGCCGGTCTGGCGATCACGTTTAGGCATTTCAAGAATATGCTGCTCGGACGCACCAAGGTGACGATGCAATACCCCGAGCAAAAGTGGGACAGTCAGCTGCCGGATTATTACCGTGGCGCGCCGGCGCTGGTGCGCGACGCGGATGGACGGGTGCGCTGTGTCGCGTGTCAGCTTTGCGAGTTCATTTGTCCACCACGCGCCATCAAAATTATTCCCGGCGAGATTCCGCCGTCGGATCGTTTTGCCAAGGTCGAAAAATTTCCGCAAGAATTCGATATCGACATGATCCGCTGTATTTACTGCGGAATGTGCGAGGAAGTTTGTCCGGAGCAGGCGATTTTCCTGCGCAAAGATTATGCCATCACCGGCTTCACGCGCGCCGACATGGTGCATCACAAGGAAAAACTCCTCGAGATCGGCGGAATAATGCACGGCGTGGTGCTCAAATGGAACGAAAAAAAGTAGGAGCCACGGATTAGCACGGATTCATGGATTTTTCGATTCGGAATTTACATCCGTGTTTGATCCGTGTTCATCTGTGGCCTGAGAAATGTCTCCTTTCCTATTTTGGATTTTTGCAGTGCTGACCGTGATTTTCGGTGCGGCTGTCGTTCTCAATCGGAACCCGGTCGCGAGCGCGCTCAGCCTGGTTGTTTCGTTCCTCGGACTCTCTGCGCTGTTTATGTCGCTCGAAGCGTTTTTCGTTGGGATCATACAGGTGCTGGTTTACGCAGGCGCGGTGATGGTGCTGTTTCTCTTCATCATCATGCTCCTCGATATCCGCGCTGAAGAACGACGCCAGATCAATTGGCTCGCGACCGCGGGCGGATTTGGCGTGGCCGTCATTTTGCTAGTTCAGATTTGCGTTGTCATCGGGCATTTCCAAGCTGCCCGACAAAAGTTTCCTCCGCTGGCGATATCGACAACGGACGATGTGTGGAACATCGGCCGGCTGCTTTTCAGTAATTACAATCTGCCGTTCCAGATCATCGGCGTTCTGGTGCTCGTTGCGACCATCGGGGTGGTCCTCCTGAGCCGACGCGAACCACGGTAACATGATCACGCTCGGCGATTATTTGGTCGTAAGCGCGATGCTGTTTACGATCGGCTTCGCCGGCGTGATGCTACGCCGCAATCTGATCGTCATTTTGATGTCACTGGAACTAATGTTGAACGCGGCCAACCTGTCGCTCGTGGCTTTCTCGCGATTTCGCGTCGGTGTTAATGGGCTGCCGGATTACAACGCGCAGGTGTTCGTGTTTTTCGTCATCACGGTAGCGGCGGCTGAAGTAGCGGTGGGGCTTGCGCTTCTCGTCGCACTATTTCGGGCAAGACAAACGACAGACGTGAAGGACATCAGTAGCCTAAAGTTTTAGCCCGCGATCACAGGGAGCGAATGAACTCACTTTTCCTGTGGCTAATCCTGCTCGCGCCGCTGCTCAGCGCCATGGTGATCACCCTGTTCACGCTGCGATGGAAATCATTGAGCAGTGCAATCTCAATCGCGGCTGTGCTCCTAAGCCTTATCTGCAGTTGCTTGATCTTCGCTCAGTCAGTCACGTCCGCACCTGAGTTCGTGTGGCTCGATGTCCCGCCGATCTTTCGTGTCCCGTTTGGACTAACGTTTGATCACTTGAGCAGGACGATGGCGGTTCTAGTCTCCGGCGTCGGAGCGCTCATTCACATCTATTCGCTGGGTTACATGCGCGACGACGAAGGCAAGTCCCGCTATTTTGCGGCGCTCTCGCTCTTCATGTTCGCGATGCTGGGGATCGTTCTCGCGAACAACTTCGTGATGCTGTTCATCTTTTGGGAATTGGTCGGGTTCACGTCCTATGTCTTGATCGGTCACTGGTTCTTTCGAGACAGCGCAGCCGACGCAGCGAACAAAGCATTCATCACCACACGGATTGGCGATTTTGGATTCATGACTGGCATCCTGATGCTCTGGATGACCACCGGCTCAGTCGTTTTTGCGGAAGTAGCGCCGCGAATGTCGATGTTCGGCGGCCACGCAACATTTGTGGCAATTGTCGCCCTTTTAATTTTTTGCGGCGCGGTCGGAAAGTCTGCCCAATTTCCGCTGCACGTCTGGTTGCCGGACGCGATGGAAGGTCCGACGCCAGTCTCGGCATTGATTCACGCCGCCACGATGGTCGCAGCCGGTGTTTATATGCTGGTGCGCGTCGCGTTCATCATTCAAGCGTCACAAACGGCACTCCTCGTCGTCGCGTGGATCGGCACTATTACAGCGGTGATGGCCGCGTTGATCGCGACGCAGCAAGACGATATCAAGCGGATTCTCGCCTATTCCACGCTGTCACAACTCGGTTACATGGTGATGGCTGTGGGTCTCGCCTCAAACGAGGCGGCCATGTTCCACCTTTTCACTCACGCGTTTTTTAAGGCACTCCTGTTTCTCGCGGCCGGCTCAATCATCGTGATGCTTCATCACGAGCAGAACATCTGGAAGATGGGCGGTCTGCGCCGACGACTCCCGATCACCTTTGCCACCTTCGGTGCGGGCGCGCTGGCGTTGATCGGCTGTCCGCCATTCAGCGGATTTTTCAGTAAGGACGCGATTCTCGCGCTCGCGTACCAACGCAACATCCCAATCTTCGCGGTCGCGCTGTTCACGGCGTTCCTCACAGCGTTCTACGTAATCCGAATGCTAGTGATCGTATTTTTCGGAACCCCGGGGACGGACACGGCCCGTGACAGTCGCGAATCGCCGCCGGTGATGACGGTGCCCTTAATCGTGCTCGCGATTTTCGCAACGCTCGGCGGATTTGCATTTTTCGCTCGAAATTTTCTCACGCTCCCCACCGAAAAAGAAGCAGCAGCCTTTGTTCCCGTGCTAGCCATCATCGCACTGATTTTCGGAGTGGGACTCGCTATTCTTCTTTACCGCGGACGCACGACTGAACCGGTCAAGGTCGAGTTGTTGCGTCGCAAATTCTATTTCGACGAGTTCTATGGCTGGCTCATTTATTGGACGCAGGAGCTGCCCGCTCGTGTGGCAGCCTTCATTGATCGCTGGGTCATCGATGCCGGAGCGGTGGGCGGAAGCGGTCGAGGGACCTGGGGCTTCGGCGCGGTCTTGCGACTAATCCAAGTCGGAAATCTTCAAGCGTATGCGTTCCTCTTCGGTCTAGGTGTTGTCGCTCTCATTTACTTTGCAGTGATGCGCTAATGGTTCTGTTCACGATTTTCTGTCCCATTGTTGCCGCCGTCCTGATCATGCTTGGCGCATCGGCGCGGAAGACTGCGCTGGCCGCGTCGGTTTTGACGTTTGCAGCGGCGCTATTTCTGTTTGCGTCGGTCGACCACGGCCAAGGCGGTTTCCAGTCCGTCACTTCCTTTCCGATATCTCCCGAGTGGCGGCTGAGCTTCACGACCGGCGTCGATGGCTTGAGCGTAATCATGGTGCTGCTCGCCAGCATCGTCACGGTGGCTGCGGTGTGGTTCGCCGGCACGCTCGAGAGACATGAAAATGCGTTTTATGCTTGTCTGCTGTTTATTTCTGGCGGCGCGATCGGCGCGTTTGCTTCAATCGATTTGTTTTTCTTTTACGCGTTTCACGAACTCGCCCTCATTCCCACATTTTTGTTGATCGGAATCTGGGGTAGCGGAAATCGCATCGCCGCGGCTTGGAAGATTACAATCTATCTGGCAGTCGGCAGTTTCATTCTGCTGCTTGGCTTGATCCTGCTTTACCAGAGCTTTCCTCTCGCCTCGCGGAGTTTTGATATTCGCGCATTGCAGACTGCAGCCGAGATGGGCCAAATCACACCGGAGGCGCAACGGCATGTCTATCTGCTGCTGCTTATCGGTTTCGGGATTCTCATTTCGCTCTTTCCGTTTCACACGTGGGCGCCGGAAGCGTACGCCGCAGCGCCGGCCCCCGCCGCGATGCTGCACGCAGGCGTCCTGAAGAAATTCGGATTGTACGGGCTCTTGCGCCTGGCGATTCCAATGCTGCCCGAAGGTGCGCGTCACTGGGCGACTCTGCTTGTCGTACTGTTACTCGGGAACATCATCTATGTCGGACTGGTTACGATCGCGCAGAAGCGGCTCGACTGGATGCTCGGTTATTCGAGCGTGATGCACATGGGCTACATCTTCCTCGGGATCGCTAGCTTTGGCGTTCTGGGTGTGACCGGTGCCGTTGTGTTGATCTTCGCTCACGGTCTCTCAATCGCGCTGCTATTTGGCATCGCAGGCGAATTGCGCCGGCGGACTGGCACGTTGGCTTTTGATGAGCTCGGCGGACTTGCAAAGGTGATGCCTTTCGCCGGGCTGGCCTTTGGACTTGGCGTGTTCGCCGCAATCGGCCTTCCGGGTTTTGCCAATTTCGCCGGGGAAATCATGATCTTCTTTGGGGCGTTCAGGAACGGCTGGGAAATCGGGCGGTTGCACATTTTTCAAATCGCGACGGTGCTTGCGCTGTGGGGCGTGGTGCTGTCGACGATTTACATGCTGCGCGCCTACCGCAAGACGTTCATGGGCCCTATTGGCGAGCAATGGCAAAAACTGCCCGATCTTCGCCCAGCGTTACGTGTGCCCGTCTCGTTACTCGTAGCAGCACTTCTTTGCTATGGATTTTTTCCGCAATTTTTCGTGCGAATTGTGGCGCCGACGTTCGGGATCTTTCTTTCCGCGAACGCAGATATGCAGACCTGTAGCCACGGCGCTGTGCGCCGTCCGCCCGCTGCGGCCGTGACTGAAAGAAACGCTCCGCAGGCGCGTCGCTACAATGATCTGGCAAGCAAATGACTTCGATCACGGCGCCCTTACTTGAGATTGCGGTGCTGGTGCTTGGGATGCTGGTCCTGATGATTGAAGCGTTTGCCGGGAAAATCGACAAACGTGTTTTAGCTTTCGCTGCAATTACCGGGCTCGTGATAGTTCTTCTCGCCAGTTTCTTTGTCGCTCCCTCTCCATCGCCGGCTCACGCGACTGTTTTCTGGAGTTTTTACACGGCGGATCGGCTGGCGATCTTCTTCAAGCAATTCGCGTTGGTGACGACGATTTTCGTGCTAATCATGATGCTCGATTATGCGCCAGTGGTGCGCAGCTCCTTTCCGGGCGACACGTCGCAGGGGGGTCTCGGCGAATTTGTTGCGCTGCCTCTTTTCACCTCTGCCGGACTGATGTACCTCGTTTCGGCGATCGATTTTGTTTTCATCTTTGTCGCGCTCGAGCTGGTAACCGTCTCATTTTACGTGCTGGTCAGTTTCACCCGGCGCAATCCCACGACGCTCGAGGCAGGAACGAAGTATCTCGTACTCAGCGCGCTTTCCACGGCGTTTCTCGTGTACGGAATTGCATGGGTCTTCGGCGCGACCGGCCAGACAAATTTGTATCGGCTAACGGCGGCACTGGCGAATGCTAGCAGCGACTTCGGTGCAGCGTTGTTAGGCATGGTGTTCGTTCTGGTCGCGCTCGGTTTCAAGATTGCAGCCGTGCCATTCCAAATTTGGGTCCCGGATGTTTATCAAGGTGCGCCCACGCCAGTGACTGCGTATCTCTCCGTCGGTTCGAAAGCGGCAGGGTTCGTCGTGTTGATCCGTGTTTTGCAGCCGTTCATGAAGCTGCCGCAAACACAACGGCTGATTTTCGTGATCGCGTTGCTCACTTTGATTTACGGCAATCTTGCAGCGCTGCCACAGACGAACCTGAAACGACTGCTCGCGTACTCGAGCATTGCGCATGCGGGTTATCTGCTGATCGGCGTGGTCTGTTTCGATGTCCGCGCGATTACCTTTTACCTCGTCGCTTATTTGCTGATGACCCTGTTGAGTTTTGCAGTCCTGATAATCGTCGCGCAGCAAACCGGTGATGAAATCTCCGACTTTGATGGTCTTGCCAAACGTTCGCCATTTCTGGCATTCGCGATGTTGATCGGAATGGTCTCGCTTGCCGGTGTCCCGTTCACGGCGGGATTTCTCGGCAAATTTTACATCTTTTACGCAGCCGTTCTGCACCGTCAGATCGCGCTCATCGTTGTCGGCGTGGTCACGGTCGGTTGCGGCTTCTACTATTACCTTAAAGTCGTCCGCGCGATGTACTGGCAGTCCGACCGCAATGCTGACGCAATTCCCGTGAGCGCCTTATCGCGCGTGGCGATTAGCGCGTTGGTGCTCGCCACGATTTGGCTAGGCGTTTATCCACAACCAATCCTAGACGCGTTGAAACGCTAAAACGTTAAATCGCTAAAATCCGGATTTTCAACTGAGCGTAACTGCGTTGTTGCCACGGGCGCTGACCGCGGCGGTTCTATACATTGCAATGTCCGGAACAAGATTGGCCCCTCGGTTGCATGCAGCAGTCGGCAGCTTCCCGACGCCACGTCGATAGAGGAGTAGCCTGGTTATTTTCTACCGCGGGAACCTCACTCTCGCGTCATTGGAGCAGGTCGAGGTACCGGCTTCACACACCCGATACGTGTAGCGAGCCCGGCCGGTGTCGCCGGTGGAATCGGTATAGGTGCCCGTGTTCGGTACCGTCGCGATCGGCGGCCTGCTATCGCGGTAGACGTCGATGTCGGCCGAAGTCGCACCCCTCCAGGTGAGACGCACCGTATTTATTCCCCCTACCTTGCGCCTTGAAGTCCTCAGGACGATCCCTTCTGGCGTCGGCGTTGCAGTTGGTGTGGCCGTAGGCGTCGGGGTTGGCGTAGAAGTAGGAGTAGGTGTTGGTGTTGCAGTAGCCGTTGCGGTCGGCGTTGCGGTCGGCGTTGCCGTCGCCGTGG
>JBKOYE010000014.1:0-9950 GCA_046725275.1 Verrucomicrobiota bacterium | reverse complement strand
GAAACACGCATTCCAATTCCAGAAATCTCTGCTGTGCAGGAAATGCTTGCCCTTGAAGACGACGCGCTACTGTTCCGCGACGTCAGTTATACCGAGCCCGCCGCGTGGTTTCAGTGTCCCAACGGCAAAACCGAGCCAGCGAAGACTGCGCTGCGGAGCACCTCGCCGGTGTCATTTGCGGACATCGAAGTCACGCGCGAGTTCGCCACTTCAAAAGACGGCACAAAAATCCCGCTCAACATCGTTTGCCGGAAAGGAACGAATCGTGACGGACAGAATCCGACGCTGCTTTATGCCTATGGTGGTTACGGGATCAGCATGTCGCCCAATTTTGATTTTACCCGGCGGCTTTGGTTCGATCGCGGAGGCGTCTATGTGGTCGCGAATATCCGAGGCGGCGGCGAGTTCGGTGAAGAATGGCACAAGGCCGGCAATCTCACGAAAAAGCAAAACGTGTTCGACGATTTTGCTGCTGCTGCCGAGTACCTGAGCAAACAAAAATATACGCGCCCGGAGAAGCTGGCCGTTCAGGGTGGAAGCAACGGCGGCCTGCTAATGGGCGCGATGATCACACAGCATCCCGACTTGTTCCGAGCGGTGGTTTCGTCGGTGGGCATTTACGACATGCTGCGTGTGGAACTCGCGCCGAACGGCGCATTCAACGTCACCGAGTTCGGCACGGTGAAAAACCCCGATCAATTCAAGGCACTTTACGCTTACTCGCCGTATCATCACGTGGTTGATGGAACGAAATATCCTGCTGTCTTAATGATGACCGGCGCAAACGACGGCCGAGTCGCGCCATATCATTCGCGCAAGATGACGGCGCGTCTGCTTGCCGCGAACAAATCGGATAAGCCGATTCTTTTGCGAACCAGCTCCAGCGCGGGGCACGGCATCGGCACTGCATTGAGCGAGCGGATCAAACAGTTGGCCGACATTTACGCGTTTCTGTTTGCGCAACTGGGGATGGCGGGCAAGTCCGGTAATTAGTTCCAACGGTTACAAGCGTTACGAGCGATCTTCACTGTAACTGTTGTAACAATGTAATCTTGTCCCGTTTGTACCCTTGCGAAGGAAAGTCCTCATCCTCGCCGCCGCGGTTGCGATATTTTTAGTAGTCGCATTCGCGGCTGGCCTCGCGGTGTTCTTCACCCCGCTTCTCACTCACTACGTTGAAGGCGACGCATTTCGAACGGCCATGGAACATGAAACAGCCAAAGGTTTGCATTTTCCTCAAGCGCGTTACGCGCCGATTCGGCGCACTGGCACATTAAGGGCGCAAAGCGAGGGTTTTGAGGCGGAGAACGGGCAGAAGGCGATGAAGTCACTCGTGGCTCGCGGTATCATGGCGAAATTCGATCCCTGGGGCGTGTTCCTGCGACAGTGGCGGTTCACTGACGTGCGCGTCGAATCCGGCGACGTCGAGATTCAAATTTACCAGGCGAATCCTGAAGCGGTACCACCTAAGCCGTGGTTCGCGATTTTTTTACCCAATAGAGTTTACCTCGAGAAGATTGAATCAGAACAGGCTAACATCATCTGGCAATTTCGCGGCGAGCGAGCCGGCTTCTTTGGCACGCAACTGCTCATTACCCCAAAGGGCCGCGATTTCGAGTACGTCGCAACGGACGGCAGATTGAAAATGGCGCTGGTTCCGGATCTCGATCTCCGCCGCATACACGTTCTCATCACCAAAACGCTATTGACGCTTTACGATCTCGATCTCGCATCCGATTCACACACCGACGAAAGCATTCGGGCGCAGGGACACGCGGGAATCGGCGAGGACAAAAGCGTTGATGTCAACGCGACGTTCAACGCGGTGCCGCTTCGCCATTGGTTGCCAGCGGAATGGAAAGGCCGTTTCAACGGCAGCGCTTCCGGGGAGCTTCATTGGGCGGGCGAAGATCCAAAGCTGGAAAGTTCGTCCGGCGAAGGTTCGTTGCATATCCAAAACGGGCGAATCGACGATGTTCCCCTGCTGCAAAAACTCGCTGAGCTCTCTCAGAAGAACTCATTCGAACGTCTGGACTTGAAGAGATGCTCGCTCAGATTTGCGTGGCGCTATCCGGAAATCGACATCACGGACATCATCATCGAAGAGGAAGGCAAGTTCCGGATCGACGGTAAAATTTCCATCAAGGGCCGTCTCCTGCGCGGCACACTCAGGCTTGGACTTACGCGTGAATACTTGAATTGGCTGCCGAATCCAAAAGAAGTGTTTAGTCGGCGGTCGAGCGGCTATCTATGGACCACTGTGCACTTGTCCGGGACAATCGATGAACCCAGGCAGGACCTCAGCCAGCGTATCATCGAACTCTTCAAGGAATCGCCCGGCGCTTATCTCAGTCTGCTTTTCCGTCAGTTCGGAGATTGGCTCAAGAAAGCATTTGGAGGCGACTAGCCGCACCGCGTTGAATCAGACCCGTGGCCAGTCAATGAATCACTGACTTTTGATCTCCGACTTCTGATCTCTGGCCTCCCCTGCTTCCAACATGCGAATGCGTTTGTCGATGTACGGCAAACGGATCGTCAGGATCAGACCTTTGCCCTGGTTGCTCTCGATGGAGAGCTCGCCACCGTGTTCGCGCACGATCCGGCGCACAATCAATAACCCAAGCCCGGTGCCGGATGGTTTGGTTGTGAAATAAGGCTCGAAGACGCGGCTCAGGTTTTCGGCCGACATCCCGCCGCCGGTATCGACAAACCGGACGATGACATGCGTGTCGTCCAATTCGGTGCGAATACGCAAGATGCCGTGGCGGTGCATAGCTTCGAGGCTGTTTTTCATCACGTTGTAAAACGCCTGCTTCATCTGATCGCGATCGAGCTGAAGTAATGGCAGATCCGAGCGCAACTCTTGTTCGACGACGATTTCGCGGTCCTGAAGCTCGGGGGCGAAAAAGCGAACCGCGTTCTCGACGATTGTGTTTACATTTTCCGCCCGCAGTTGCGGGCGTGATGGCCGGATGGCTTTCAAGAATTGCGTGACGATGGAATCCAGCCTGTTGACTTCGGAACGGGCGACCTCAATTGACTGTTCAAGCTCCTCCTTCGCGCCATCCTGCATCTTTTGCACACTGCGCTCCATCAATTGCAAGTGGATGTGCAGCGAGTTCAGCGGATTACCGATCTCGTGGGCAACGCCTGCTGCCAGCAACATCAGCGCATTCAAACGTTCCGACTCAATCGTTTGCTGCGCTGTGCGGCGGCTCGCAGTGATGTCGCGCAAGATCATGACGTGCCCGACCTCTTCGGGAGCGGTAACCGGAGTCGCTGACTCCGGCCCAGCGCGTTCATTCCTCAAGGATTCGTTCCGGCCGGAATCATCCGCCTTCGCCGAGGCTACGGCGGACAAGCCGATTCCAGCTACAGCTTCGCGAGGCTCCATCACCAGCGGCACAACGTAAAAATTGATGAACCGATTTTGCGGATAGAAAATTTCCATGTCATGGCTGACCGGACCTCCGCTTTTGGTAAGAGATGCCCAATCGAGGCCTCGAATGCGTTCGTCGAGCCGTTTGCCAATTGCTTCGGTTGCCTCAAGTCCAAATAGTCCGCACGCTGCGTCATTCAGGTAAGTGATGCGTCCTTTCGAATCGGTAACGATGATCCCTTCCTGGATGGCATTGAATACCGTTTCGAGAAAACCTTTCTCCTGCGCCAAACGCAGAAAATAATTCTGCACCTCTTCCGGCCCGATACGCCCGAGCCGCTCGATGAGTTTTTCCAGAAAGCCGGCTTTCACAATGTGCTCAGCGTAATTTGAAAATCAGAGATTCCTCGACTTCGTTCGCAATGACGTGAAGGAAAACAGGCTCTTATGATTTGATCGAGCGTTGAGCGGCGCCTCAACAACTCAACGGGTTAGCATTTCAATTTCTTCCGACGCAGTCCGCGCTGGCACCTCGACGGTTAGCATTTCCACTCGCAAATAATTCAATACCACCGGCGCAAGGATTAAGCCGGGAATGCCCATGAGTCGCTCGCCAAGAATCAGCGCAATCAACGTTAACCAAACAGGATTTCTAATTCGATCGCCGATGATCTTGCTGTTCAGCAGGTATTCGAGCTTGTGGATGACGATCAGAAACACGAGCGCGGAAATTGCCAACTTCAGGGACACCGTCAATGCGACAAAGACGATGATCGTATTGCTCACGAGGTTGCCGATGATGGGCACCAGGCCGCAAAGAAATGTGACCGCAATGAGCAGCGGCGCGTGCGGCATGCGAACCGCCATAAGGAAAATCGCGGTTAGCGCAGTGTTGATTAGAGAGATAGTGATCTGCGCGCCCATGACGGTGGCAAAGCTGCGGTAAAAGTCGCGGAACCGTCTTGAGACTTCATCGCAGCAGATCGAGTAAAGATTGTTTTTCACCCGATGCGTGCCTCGATATGGATCGAGCCCGGTTTTGAAAGAAAGGCTCGCCGCAGCGACGATTCCCAAAATGCTGAACACCAGGGTCCTAGTCGTAGCTCTGGCAACGTTTGCAACGTTGCGCAGGTAATTCGCTTCTTCCCCGAGCGCGCCGACGACGACCTGCCTGAGGCTTTCAAAATCAGTAAAGGGTAACTCGATCTGCCTCTTCTGAGCCCACGCACTGGCCGAGGGTATGGAGGTATCCGCCACGTCCGGCAACGCCAAAATGGCCGCGCGAGTAAAATAAGTTCCCGCCGTGGCAATCCCGGCCACAACGACGATAAACAAAGCCAACGCGACCCATTTTCTTCTGGTGAAGAAATACAACTGGCGCAATACAAAGTATGAGAACAAGACCACCAGCAGCGGCACACCGAGATTTAAAAAGCCCGCCAGAATAATTGTGGCAGCGAGCACGGCGTAAGAAACTCGTGTGGCGGTAATCATGATTCGCTCACCTCTCTTTAACTCCATCCGCGTCGGACATTGTCAACTACGTCGCGCGTTCGCGATAGAAGCGCGTGTCCGCAGCCCACCGGGTTCGCATCGCGGAGCGACGGCTTTTACCGGCACACCATTTGGCGCGCAACAAAATAGAGTGCGATCGCGCAGCGATCCTGGGCTTCAAGCAACACAAAAAGATCGAAAATCGCCGTCCGCGATCACAGAGGGACCGTCGGACGTCTCGCCCCGCTCGCAACAGCGTGCTGCTATAACGCTTGGCCCGTTTCCTTCTCAGCGCGTTCTTTCAGTGCCGCTTTGCGCGAAAGCTTTACGCGGCCTTTGTCGTCGATGCCGATGCATTTGACCCAAATCATGTCGCCGACTTTGACTACATCTTCCGTGCGTTTCACTCGGAAATCCGCCAGCTCGGAAATGTGCACCAGCCCGTCCTTGCCCGGGAAAACTTCGACAAACGCTCCGAATTCCTTGGTGGTGACGACGCGGCCCTGATACGTCTGGCCAATCTCGATTTCACGGGTCATGCCGCCGATGATTTCTTTCGCGCGCGCCATGCTCTCGCCAGTCGTTGCGTAGATGTGCACCGAGCCGTCGTCCTCGATGTTAATTTCGGCACCGGTTTCGGCGACGATGCCCTTGATGGTTTTCCCGCCGGGCCCGATGAGCGCGCCGATTTTTTCTGGATTGATCCTAATCGTCTCGATCCGCGGCGCGTATTTCGATAGCTCGGTGCGCGGCTTGTCCAACGTGCCACGCATGATCTCGAGAATCTTCATGCGTGCTTCTTTCGCGCGTTGGATCGCTTCGGTCATGATGTTGTGATGGATACCCGGAAGTTTCAGGTCGAGCTGAAAACCGGTCACGCCTGTGTCTGTTCCGCAAAGCTTGAAATCCATGTCGCCAAAATGATCTTCCGAGCCAATGATGTCGGTGAGCAATTCATAGCGCTTCAGTTGCCCGTCATCGCCGGCCTCAGTGACCAGGCCGATTGAGATTCCGGCAACCATGCCCTTCATCGGCACACCAGCGTCCATCAGCGCGAGCATTCCGCCGCACACGCTCGCCATGGATGTCGAGCCGTTGGATTCCATGATCTCGCTGGAAACGCGGATGGCATAACGAAAATCGTTTTGGCTGGGCACAACCGGTTCGAGCGAACGCTCGGCCAGCGCGCCATGACCGATCTCACGGCGTCCAGGCGCGCCTGTCCGCCCGGTTTCGCCGACGCTAAACGGCGGAAAATTGTAATGCAGAATAAAGCGCTTCGATTGTTCGCCGCCGCCGTACGCGTCAATCATCTGTGCTTCTTCAATGGGAGCCAGCGTGGCCAGGGCGAGTGCCTGCGTCTCCCCGCGCTGGAATATGGCCGAACCGTGTGCGCGCGGCAGCGCGCTTACTTCGCAGCTGATCGAACGCAAATCCGCATAGCCACGGCCATCGACGCGCTTCTGTTTTTCCAAAATACTGACGCGAAACGCCTTCTTTTGAACGTAATCGAACGCCTGGGAAATAGCGAAAGGATCAGCCTCGGGACGTTTTTCCAAGATCGCCGCCTTCACTTCCTCGCGCAATGCGTCCACCGCTTTTGCGCGTGCCATCTTGCCTTCGGTATAAAGCGCCTGTTCGATTCGGTCGCCCGCAACGCGGTAAGCGATGTCGAGAAGCTCCTGGTCCACCTTAAGCAACTCAGCGTTCCGTTTCGGTCTGCCTACCATAGCCGCCAGCTCTTTTTGCATGCGAATCATCTCGCGCGTGTGTCCATGCGCGAACTCGAGCGCTTTGACGAATTCGGCTTCAGGCACTTCCTGGGCCGAGCCTTCGATCATGATCACATCGTTTTCAGTGCCGACGTAAACAAGATCGAGATCGCTCTTCGCGCGCTCGTCGTGTGTCGGGTTGGCCACGAACTCGCCGTTGAAGCGACCGACGCGCACGGCGCCGATCGGACCCGAAAACGGAATATCCGAAACGCTCAGCGCTGCGGATGCACCGTTCAGCGCGAGAATGTCGGGATCATTCTGACCGTCGGCGCTGAGCAGGATCGAGATGATCTGCGTGTCGTAAAAATATCCCTGCGGGAAAAGCGGCCGCAAAGGCCGATCGATCATTCGCGAAGTGAGCGTTTCCTTTTCGGTGGGCCGTCCTTCGCGCTTGAAGTAGCCGCCCGGGAATTTTCCGGCGGCTGCCGCTTTCTCGCGATAATCGACTGTGAGAGGGAAGAAATCCTGACCTTCTTTGATCGCTGTGGCCGAAACGGCGCAGACAATTACAGTGGTATCGCCGCAGCTGACCGTAACAGCGCCATCGGCGAGTCTGGCAATCTTGCCAGTTTCGATAGTTATTTCATTGCCGCCGATTTTGGCGGTGACCTTTTGTTGCATGATAATTTTCCTGGATACGCGGTTCCAGGCGGTCACCCCGACTGTAGGTTTTAAACCCGTTGTCCGGCAGCTGCCGGACGCGAAACTAAAACCTAAAATCCAAGGTGATTACGTCGCCTGGGACTGCTGATTGTCTTCGTTAGTTTAGTTGTGGCTTCGAGCCTTCAAACGTCTGGATTGGAACCAAATGATCGCCGCAGGTTATTTGCGCAGGTTCAGCTTCTCGATCAATTGCTTGTAACGATCAGCTTGCGTTTTGCTCAAATAATCGAGCAGGCTCCGCCGTTGCGCGACCATCTTGAGTAAGCCGCGCCGCGAAGAATGATCCTTCCGGTTAGCCTTGAGGTGCTCAGTCAAATGCTCGATTCGGCGGGTGAGAAGTGCGACTTGCACATCCGCACTGCCGGTATCTTTGTCATGCAACTGGAACTCCTTGAGATCCACCGTTTGGTTGCTCTCAGCCATAACGAAGGGCCAGTGTAGACGAGGAATCGATTTTCGCAACCGCGCTTCGCACGGTCATGGTCGAGGCTCAGGGGTCGGACGAACACGCGGTGTCGGGCTTATTCTGGGGGTTGCCGTCGCTGTAGGCGTTGATGTCGGGGTTGGAGTCGGACTTGGCGCGCCAGATTGCACGCAATATCTCCCGCCAGTGTTCAAAAAGAACCTACCGCCCCAAACGATCATTTCACTGCCGGTCCACACCGCCGTGTGAGACTCTCGTTCGGAAGGCGCATTGGTGACGCTGGTGGCTGTCCAGCCGTCCGTGCCGGGATTGTATCTCCCACCGGTGTTCAACCAGTATCCGTCCTCACCGCCCCAGACAATCATTTCACTGCCAGTCCACGCTGCCGTGTGAAAGCCTCTGGCCTCAGGGGCGTTGGTGGTGCTAGTGCTTGTCCAATTATCGGTGTTGGGATTATATCTGCCGCCCGTGTTGAAAAAGACGATATCGACTCCGCCCCACACAATCATTTCGCCGCCGGTCCACACTGCCGTTTGAGCGAATCTCGCAGTGGGAGCGTTGACGGTGCTGGTCGCCGTCCAACTGTCGGTGCTGGGATTATATCTTCCGCCGGAGTTGGTAATAAAGCCGCCGCCGCCCCAGACAATCATTTCACTGCCGGTCCACACTGCGGTATGTGATGCTCGTGGACTGGGGGCATTCGCGGTACTAGTAGCTGTCCAACTATCAGTCATGGGACTATATCTTCCGCCTGTATCCAATGCGAGGGGAGAATCGTTGTCACCGCCCCAGACGATCATTTCGCTACCAGTCCATACTGCCGTGTGCAATACTCGCTCAGCAGGCGCATTGGCGATACTCGTTGCTGTCCAACTATCGGAGCTTGGATCGTATCTTCCGCCGGTGTCCAATGGGAAGAAATATTGGTCATAGCCACCCCAGACGATCATTTCGGTGCCGGTCCATACTGCTGTGTGCGTTTCTCGCGCAGTAGGGACATTGACCATCGTCGTAGCAGTCCAGCTATCGGTGATCGGATCGTATCTGCCGCCCGTATCGTAGGCGTTGCCATCGAATCCGCCCCAAACGATCATTTCGGTGCCAGTCCATACTGCCGTGTGATAAAACCGACCAGAGGGAGCGTTTATTAGAGTAGTAGCGCTCCAAGTGTCGTCGACGCACCCGCCCCCCAGGTCCGATGTGTGGGCGATTACCGGAAGAGTATAGCCAATCAATGTTGTTACATCCGCGTTGTGACGAGTACCGGACTGGAGGGTTTCCTTACTGTCTTCGGGTAAGTGTTGTAGGTTGGACTGAAACAGCCGTTCGGCCAGGAGTGGTCGTGCGAGGCACTCCGCTATGACAACTGGATCATTGCCGAGCGATTCAAACAGCTCACGCAACACCTCAGGTTTTTTGGTGTGCTTTGCCATGCGATCCATCTCGGCTTGCAGTTGCTCAGGCGTAATCGGTTGCTCCCAGTAATCCTCGAGGGCTTGTGACTTGCGCAAATAGTCAGTGACTTTCTTTTCAACTTGCACTTGAGACATCACTGCATCGAGCGACGGCTTGGGATTAGGGTTCTCTTTTGGCCAGATGCGGTGACGCCAGTAAACATCTTCAATCACGCTTTGATACGCTATGCGATCGGCAAACGTCAGCACTTCCGTTTGTTTTGCAGACATTCCTGTGAAGGTTTTGGAAGGTCTCGCCTGCGAAATTCTTGCACGCGCGGTGTCGTGTTCGGCAAACGCACAGCAAAGACCGACAATGGCTGCAATGCTGCACGGCAGTGCGACTGAGACCTTGGCCCTGTTGTGTCCTTTCACCTGGCGATCTTCCGAATCTTGCCCGGTTCGGCGCAAAGCAGTCAAGCTTTCTACGTAATTATCGCCACAGTCGCGGCGTCGCTATGCTAAATTGTTTTCCCGTTTGCCGTCGTACCAAAGGCTAAGCTTTTCACGCGAACGAACGCCGCGAGGTCCGCAGAAGATTACCCCAAAGAATTTGGGCAGAAAATCTCTAGCAGGATACATGCGCAATTTCCGGCCTGACGTGACAACCGGTTCCCGCAGTACTTTGAAGCGGCCCAGTTTTTTTAGCTTGAGGGAAAAATAAACTTCTTCACCAGCAAAGTACTGCTCATCGAATCCGCCAATCACATCGAAGTTGCGCCGTGTAGTGAAAAGAAATGCACCGGCCCCAAGATTCAGAC
>JBKOYE010000144.1:0-12877 GCA_046725275.1 Verrucomicrobiota bacterium | reverse complement strand
GCGCTAAACGAGTGAGAACCCGCGCTAACCTTTCAGAAGGCGCCGCCCGGACAGGCGCAATTGCAAAGGATTCCTGGACGAAATCCATCCGGATCTCGGGAGGATGCGATCAATCCCATGCAGGCGATATTCTGTTGTTGCCGATAGCGATGATCGCATTTTGGACGCTAGACTACGATCTTGTTCTTGTCGCCAGATGGCCAGCGCACACGATCACGTGGTGTTTCCTGGCATTCGCGATAGCGGGGGGCGTTGCGTTGGGAGGTTTGTGGACGAAAACGAGCGCAATCCCTGGGAAAAGTTATCGATTTCATCCCTCCCACCTTCTGCTGTTGGCTTTGGGCTTAGGCTACGCGATCACAGCCCTGTTTGTGCGACGGCCAAATCAGGATGACGTGGTGTATTTCCACAGAGCTCTTAGTCAGGTGCTCGACCTTCACCAGCCTATCTTCCTGCGGCAGACGAGTGTTGACATGGATGCGGCAGCCTTCTCACCAGTGCATCTGACAACCAGCTATGAAATGCTTATGGCTTTCCTGGGTCACTACCTGGGCATCAATCCTCTCTATTGCTACCAAGTTGTTGCTCACGTGTGCGCTGCGTTTTCGGCTCCATTTGTTTTCTATTGGTGCGCTCGAATTTTCGGATTAGATCACTGGCCCGCAGCGATCGGGGCGCTGCTCGGCATGGCTTTTCTGTTTTTCGCCGACGAGTCACCGTATGGAACGCTGCTTGGCGCGGGACTTCCGCTTATAGCCGGCCAGCCGCTGGAGTCTATCAATACCGCCGGCATGCTCGGGTTTGGCACCGTATCCGGGTACTTGTGGCAAGGAAAGCCAATCATTTGGATTTTGTTTTTACCGATAGGTCTGGCCCTTACCTACCGTTTCCTCCTGAAAGGGAACAAAAGCGACATAGTGTGGCTGACGTTCCTTGGCATTTCTGGAGTGGGTCTGAGTAACACTGGGCTTTACTTGATCCCAGCAGTTATCGGCTGCTCCTGGTTAGCTTTCTTTGCCGTTGAGAGATTCCAGCGGCCGCACCGACTCGATTTTTGGCACGAATTTCACCGCGGGTTGTACCTGGCGATTCCCATGGCGTATCCAATCGCAATATTGGGTTTGCTGTCACTTAACATCATTCCGAAACCCATCGATATGCGGATGTTCGGGCCAAGCTACATGCCTTGGCGTCCGGCCCTGGACTTTGTTATTGGAGGACCTGCTGAGTATCTGCGCTGTGTAATACTGATGGTCGCGGTGCCGTTATTGCTCGTCAGAGGGCGCGCCGGGCTCTTTGTCTTCTTTTATCTCTGTGGTGTGTGGTTGCTCTGCCTGAATCCACTGCTCGCGCCGTGGTGGATGAAAAATATCTTTGCTTACACTTATTTTCGACTCGTTTATCTTCTCCCGCTCCCATTCCTGTGCACCTTGATCGCAGCCGGGGTCCCCCGACTTATGCGACCGTCCAATGGAAGGGAGCGAGCGGTCACCGGAGCAGCGTTCGCGGCGATCGTACTGAGTTTTATGTTCACTTATCGAGGAGTGTCAATTTTCTCGGGAGATCCGAAGCTTGGCGTTGGTTGGAAGTCGCCAGCGGAATGTCAATTACTTCCGGCGAACATTGATTTTGCCAAGGCAGCCGGCAAGTCCATCGCCCATGCCAAACTGCTCGCGCCCACCTGGACGGCTGGCTGCGAGTTGCCGCTCCTTTTCCCAGAAATGAAAGTCGTCGCGCCCCGGCTCGTCTACCATTATTTCGCCAACGCCGGCAACCCGGAAGAGGGCACTCTCCGCAATCAGGCAGAGGCTTTTATCAGCGGAGACCGGAGGTTCGGCCCTGCGCGACTGAAGTCATTCGAACCGAAATTTCGTCAGGTGATAGAAACCGGTCGCGCAAATGCCGTTGCGGTTCCAGAATCTCAAAGCCGGAGAGTATTGGCGACACTCAAATCGATTGACCCTGCGTGGCACCGCGTTCTCCGAGCCGGCGGGTTAGTCTTAATGTCTGCCAAGCCGCTCTGAAGGAAAGCGTAACAATCATTACTTCGATGCGAACTTCCGTTGGCCAACCGGCTCCTGTCCTAAGGATCCAGCAGTTCCCAAGAGCGCGTAAACTCGCTTAATAGCGCGTCTTTTTCACAGGTCAGCTCTCTGAGCTCTCCCGACGCGCCTTTGAGCATCCCAGATACGATATAACTGTTTTTAAAACCGGTGTGATGCAGACCTTTCCAGCGAACACTGTAACCTAAACGGTGATGCATTCCTGTATCACGGCATCTGGCTATGACTGGCCAGAAGCAGAATTTCCCTTCCGCCAGGCAGCGATCGACCACCGCGCGGTCCCCGTTTATCATTCCTCTTGTTTCACCGAACTGAGCCCATTTGTCCCGAGTGGTGGCGAAACAGCTCGAGGGTAAAAAGTCAAGGTAAACGAAGCGGTCAATCAAATTTTGGGTCTGTGCCACTTCCAGAGCGCGACGGACATCGGCATTCGACGGGACATGCCGGTAAGAATCAAAAAACCTCGACTCACCGGCAATCGCCCACACGTTAGGACGCAGGAACATCGGATGACCCAGCGCCCTCTCAAACCATTCCACGGCGTCGTACTCAAAGATCACGTCGTCCTCTGAGAAGATTGCTGATTTGCTGTTTTTCAGTGCCCACGTTATGAGCCGTTCGGCGGTTTGATAGGGTCCGTTGTTTTGGTCGGAGCGGTCAAAACGAACCGAGGCGAAGTGATCTCCGTTCCTGAAAATCCATGATTCAATAGCCTGGGTGGTTTCGGCCCAGGCGGCACGGTATTTTTCTGTCTGCTTAGATCCGGAACATCCGTCTTGGAGAATGAAGAGATGATAATTGTTTGAGCCACGAGATTGCGCGATTGAGTTCAATGTGCCACGGACGCTGTCAGCTTTATTAAACGCTTGAACAGCAATTGCACCTGCCATTTGTAAAAGTTCGTCGCTCCCCCTCTGACATTCAAGCGGGTGTTGTCCTACGCTGGATTTCTTCTGGAGAAAGGCCGGCAATATGCTTCAGTAAAAGCCCAGTCAAACCTTGTCGAAATCTTGGTTTAGGTATCCACCAAATGTGACGCTCCCGTTTCCTTCTTCTCCCACTCTGAAAGGATTTGGCTCCACGCCTGAGACGCGAATTAGTTCAGAAGCCGGGCAGGCATCATTCAACTCCACGCAGCGCGTTTCGCGGTCAACCTATGTCGCGACAAGTGCTGAAGTGGAGCAGAACTGGCTAGAGAACCCAGCCAACTGCTGGTACAAAGCGGGAGCAGATCCCGACGATGTTGCTGGCACCCACGCATTTCAGCGGTTGCGGCAGAAATGGTTTATGCCTCGGATTGAGCCGAAATTCAAATTTGTGCGAGACGACAAATTCTATGCGATTGGATCCTGCTTCGCCCGTGGAATTGAACACGCACTCACTCAGCGCGGAGTTGCAGTTGAAAGCGCTGCGCCGGAATTTTCCACGCTCCAGCCGGCCAAGGAAGGTACATCAGGACTCGGATTTACGAATAAGTACAACACCTATTCAATGTTGAATGAACTGCGCTGGGCTCTTGATCCGCAGGCAACATTTCCCAACGAATCCATCGTGCGACTCACAGCGACGACCTGGTATGATCCGCATACAAATCCGACGCTAAGTTTCGTCAGTCTGGAGGAGACACTGGAGCGTCGCGCGTTGATGCAAGCGGTTACAAGACGGGTGAGGAGGTGTCGCGCGGTGGTTGTTACTCTCGGGCTTGCAGAGGTCTGGCGCGATATTCAAACAGACGTTTACCTCAACTGCACGCCTATCCCGTCGCTGTTTAAAACCGAGCCCAATCGGTACGAGTTTCATTTAACTAGTTTTGCGCAGAACTGGGACAACCTGGAAGCGATCTACGAATTGCTGACCCGCTATGGACATCCTGATTTTCACCTCATCGTCACGGTTTCGCCTGTGCCTTTGATGAACACTTTTTCAACCATGGACATTGTCGTTGCGAATGCATGGGCAAAGTCGCTTTTAAGAGCAGTCGCCCAGGAATGGGCGATGGTACATCCCAATGTGGATTACTTTCCAAGTTATGAGATCGTACAAAATTCCGATCGTGCCGCAACATGGGCAAAAGATCTGCGGCACGTCACAGGCGCCGGGGTCCAGTGCGTAATGGACTTGTTTCTGCGGAACTATCTCAAGTAAGTGCAAGCCGATAGGCACTAATGAACCATACCACGCGCGAAGCGGATTGGATCAAAAAGCCTTGACGTTTAAGTTCGCTTCCGCCACGCTGCATTTTTATGAAATCTTTGATTCTTAACATCCGTCTTTCTAGTCACCGCACTGGCAGCAAGTGCCGGAACGGTGGAGGTATTTAACGTTAAGGATTACGGCGCTACGGCCAACGGCACGACCGACGACCGCAACGCATTTCAAGCTGCCTAGACGCGATACCAGCCGTCGGCGGCGTCTGTTACGTACCAGCTGGAACTTATTTGATAGGGCCGCCATGCCTCTCTATCCCAAGAAACAACATCCATCTACAAGGCGCTGGCCGTGGCTGTACGACATTAAAGATTAATGCGACGCCAACTGGATATCTGATCGCTGCGGTAAACAGGACGACTTGGAGCATCGAAAATTTGGCACTGGATATGGGTGACTTTTATCCCGGTCAAACTCCAGCGACAGGCGCGATTTCTGCTGCAGGTGGAAGTTGGTGGCAGATACGTAATTGTGACATTATCAGGAAAGGTGGAGAAGGTATCGCATGCAGCGGCACCTACTGGACCATAGAAAATTGCCGGATATCCAAAACAGTGGCGGAAAGAACCGTAAACCATCCGATTCTAGTAACACCGAATACCGGCGCTGGACATCACGGCATCGTCCGCGGATGCCTAATCGAAAATGGGAACATAAGGGTTAGTGGCTACAGCATGATGGTAGTTAACAATATGGTCGACGGCTGTATGTATGGCGCCGGTATCGTCAGAGGCGCCGGGATACACCACATCATGCACTTGTTCCTGCGAAACTATCTCGCCCAATGATGCTCGCGGAAGAAAGCGCTGGCCACAGATAGCCCGCGGGAGGTCAGCTGTAGTTGCCTAGCTCGGTGAAGCCACTCGCAACGCCGCCCCGCATCGTCACTTAGCGAGGTATTTGACGCATAGTAAGCAGTTTCGCTGGAGAAAACCGGCGACCTGTGCTTGGGTAAATCCCGATAATTTTCCCTATCGCGATGCCTGCGCAATATCATCCGGACATGCCGCCAGCCTGCACGTTTGATCTCTATCGGATTCCCTCAGCTTGGAAAGGGCACGAGCGCTTCGCGCAATGGCTGATCCAGCAAATGCGGCCAAAAGTGATCGTTGAGCTCGGCTGCGATTACGGCTTTTCGACTATTGCCCTCGCTCAGCCGGGAATCGGTATCGTCTATGGAATCGACCGGTTTGTTGGCCCACCCGAGCGAAAAGCATTTGAAGCGTGCCGGGCGAACATAGCTGCGTCCGGCGTGACGAACATCAAGTTGATCCAAGCCGACTTTCGGATTGTCGCCCGTTCGTGGTCCCTGGCCATCGATTTACTGCACGTCGACGGAAATCACGCTTACGATGATGTGCGGCTCGACTTCGCCCTCTGGAGCATTCATGTGCGTGATGGCGGCGTGATTCTGCTGCACGACACCCGGTCGTTTCCGCAGGATGTGGGACGCTTTTTTAATGAGATTGCCTGGCCCAAATTCGAATTTGAGCATGCGAACGGTCTTGGGGTGGTGCTAAAGCCTATCCGTTGAAAAGCAAGCTGGGCGCAAAAAACATAGGACTCACAGGGTCGAGATAGAGCAATGGTGTTATTAGAGCTTGCACAAATTTTGAAGATAACACTGGAACTCGATCGCGCCTCCGGCGGTTGTTCGGTCAGGCCGACTGGCCAAACTCGCCATGGATTGAGCTGGATTTGGTGGTTTGGTGATGTCTTTACCAGCAGATTGACAACTTCTTTGTTGCAAGCTGTCCAAGCGCGGCTCGGCAATAGCCCGGAGTGCCTCAATAAGGTCGCCCTAATTTATCAATGCGCAGAAGCTGCAAGACGCTGCAGTGGTCTTAGGCAACCGAGCCTTGCAGAGCTCATATCTACAAGCCTCGGTTTCTTTATGAGCCATACCGTCCCCCACCGTACTCGCGGCTTGATTTACTCTGCCGAGCGTCATCCATTGCTTCGACTATTCGAAGGAGACCGGCTGTTCACAATAGCCGGTGCGCAGATTCCTCTAGCCGCTCTGCATCCGGCTCGAGTAGGAATCTCCACAGTGATCGCAGTTGTCCGCGAAGGGCGCAATGAGGAGGTACTTCGCGCCGGGATTTTGGGTCCGCTCACGCATTGCATCGCCGAGAGCGGACTTGACGTCATGATCGTCGGCAGCACACCGGAGCTAGCCGCTTCGGTCGCGAACGCGGTGCCCGGCTCCGGCAGGTGCCGGGCCGTGGATTTTCCAATGGTGGAGAGTCGGCTTCGCCTAAGGGGTATTTCGCTGAGATGCTTCTCGCAGAGATAGACACGCTCGATTCGCTTCAACCGCAAGCGTCGGTGATTTGGCGTGGGGTACCAGCCGAGTGCGAAATTGAAACTCCTCTCTTCGTGATCGGCTCTGCCCCACAAAGATTCGGTGAGCAACAGGGAAATAAACATGCGGCGATTCCTGCCCCCGCAATTTACGCCATCGACCGTGCGGAAGTACACGCACTAGGCGCAGTGCTCTGCGATAAGTTCCTGATCGGAGGGGATGGCTGGCCTGGACTTTCTTCGCTGACTGCGCCTGCGCCGCGATTTCTTGGACAGTCAGCGACTGATTATTTCCAGAAAGCTGCTGCCGGGCGAAGACGGCGCCGGATCGAGGGAACGGCGCTTTTGCTAGCGCGGCCTGGCGATCAGATTTATGGACACTGGTTACTGGATATTTTTCCCATTGTCTGGCTCAGCGTTGTCTGCGCAGGGCTCCGAGTCCGATACGTCCTGCGGAAAGGCAACCCGGAATACGCGATTGCTTGGCTCCGAGCAGCCGGGGCGTCAACTTCCGATCTCATCTTCTATGACTCGGAGGCGGAAATTCTGGAGGTGGAACGCCTGCTAGTGGCTTCTGGTCTCAGGCGTGGCAATTTTCTCCACCCTGAGATGAAAGAATATCGCGACTGGTTCGAACTCACAGCCGGCTTGGAATCGGCTGAGCCGCGTGGAGGTGATCGCAAAATCTGCATATCTCGCAGGGACTGGGGATCGCCTCGTTTTCGCGAATTCCGTAAACTGCTTAATCGCGAAGCGGTAGAGTTACGATGTCTGAAGCGCGGCTTTGAAATATACCAGCCAGAGAAGCAACCGTTGAATCAGCAAATCGCCACGTTTCGACAGGCGCGCTTGATTGTGGGAGAATCCGGCTCTGCATTGCACAATAGCATGTTCGCGGGATCAGAAGCTGTGGTAGGCGTTCTAGCGGCAGGGAATCGGGTCTCTCTTATCCAGAACTCATTGTGCACCCTGTTTGGTCAGAAGATCGCATGCGCGACAGGGGAACCATTTCAGCGCCCGAACTTCGAGGCATTTGCGCCTGTCGCTCCGTGGATCATCGCCCCAGAAGTGGTCGACCAATTTCTGGATCGTCTGGAGACAGCAGCGAAGTGATGTGATTACGATCCGGCAATGAACATCGCCAGCGATGGAACCTCCTTTGATTAACCCCCGGGGTGCGACCCCGTGAAAGAAAGTTCCATAGGAGAATTCGCAGGCAAGTCGCCTTTCGCGGGAGTATCGCTTCTGCTTTGTGCATTGGCGTTCCATTACTTTGGAGTGCTCAAAATTGACTATCGCAAGACGTCCCTGCTGGATCTCAGTCCTTACCCCCATGCCACGGAATACTTTGCACAAGCACAAGCCATGTTGAAGGATGACCAACGCTACCGTTCTGGATGCTGGCTATCATTTTGTTCTTGTGTTGAAGATAGCCGGTGCCGCCGCCCTCCAATAAACGTCGAGCCGTTACGGCCTTGAGGCGAACAAATTCACGTACCAATCTGGATTTTCAGTAACGGATTCGGTGGGAAACTGTATGAGTCCTTGCGTTGTTACTTGACGTACGGACATGTTTTCGGCTTCCAGAGCCACGATCAATTCCAGCCAGCTCGTGCCGGCCTGCCTCAGCCCGTACGGCCACAACTCTAGCAACAATTTTGCATTCGGATTATCGGCCAAAACACGACTGGCTCCTCGCAAAGCATGAAGCTCGTATCCCTGGATATCCATCTTGATCAAATCAACGCGTTGGCCGGGTTTGAAGTAGTCGTCGAGCGCGATGATATCGATTTGCACGACCCGCCGTGCAGAGTTGTCAGTCAAATAGGTGCGATGATCCACATTGAGTGTGTCCGAAAGATAGAGCTCTGACTTGCCGCTGCGCTCTCCCACCGCTGCTTCCAAGACGTGCATATTTGAAAATCCGCGCGCCGCTGCACGCAACCGCTTAAAATTTTCCGGCGCTGGTTCAAAGGAATACACAGCGCCGGCAGGACCAACACAGCGGGCAAGAAATTGCGAATAAATGCCGATGTTCGCGCCGGCATCTACGGCGACAGCGCCGGGAACCAAAATTTGTCGGAGTAGTCGTCGCTCCGCATGATCGGTATAAGCCTTGTAAGCGGCGTAAAGCGGCCGGTAAATTGGAAACGCGTGTTGGTAAACCTTATTCCCAAAAGTGCGAAAAACCGAAACTCCTGACATCAGCGGCGTGATAGAACTATCGTAAAAAATGACGCGCATAGCCGCGGGAAACACCGGCTAAGAAACAGATCCATTGGAAAAAACGCGCGGTACAGCCAAGAAGGGACTGGCAGTTTATGCGATATCCCGCCGGTAGCCATGTAAGACACCGCGCTAAAGAACCGAACCGAGCAATTCGCCACATCGTAGTTCTCGCTCAGATTGTCGGCCCAATCGCGGCGGCAGAAGAAAATTAGCCATGGCAAGGCGATGTTCGCAGAGGCCAGTGGCCCCCGAATATCCTTCAGCTCCGGCTCAGAAATCTCGAAGTCAACCGGCTCGTGATGCAAATACTTAAAGATCGGAGTCGACACGAGTGAAAAAAACGGTTCAGTGGCGATGACTTTGCCGCCGGGTTTCAACTTGTTTGCGGCCCGATTGAGAAACGCAATAGGGCTCTTCAGGTGATGCAGTACATTGGTCAGCGTGATAACATCAAGGCTTTCGTCCCTGATCGCATCGACCTTGTCGATTTCGTGGCAGTCAAACACAAGATCAAGATAGTCGAGGTCAAGCATATCGCTGGTGACAACGTTTGAGAGAAATTGTTTCAGAGGCGACGTGCCGCTTCCAACCTCCAGGACCGAGAGCATTGCCGGATCGAGAAACCCTTTGAACTGATCACGGTAAAGTTCGCGGTACCAGAAGAGAAGGTTTCGATTCGCACCGAGGCGCGCGCGATTGCGCAAAGTGACGGCAGAGTCCTGAGTCTTGTCGCTCTGCCCAACTGTGATCGTCCTCATCTGACTGCGCGGATATACAGCGAGCCGGCAAACTCCGAGACCACTGGCACGCTCTCGAGAAAACGGCCAATCGCATTCAAGCTATTCACCAAGGGA
Organism: Verrucomicrobiota bacterium; assembly: GCA_046725275.1. Taxonomy (GTDB): domain Bacteria; phylum Verrucomicrobiota; class Verrucomicrobiia; order Chthoniobacterales; family UBA10450; genus Udaeobacter. The sequence continues at coordinate 3,219 of JBKOYE010000144.1, read as the reverse complement.
GAAGGCGTTTTGGGATGAAGAAAATCAAAGGGATCGATTTGCACATCACGAAACCCTGTTTCTTTTAGTAACCGCCGCAACGGCCAGCGAAAGAACGCGGTCTCATCCGGTGAGTCGCCGAGCTTCCGCTTTACCCAGGGGACATTCTTTTGAATGGCGATCTGCGGATTTAGCATATTTGGCTCGGTGAAGTAGATCGTGCCGCCGACTTTTAATACCCGGTAGATTTCGCGCACCGCCTCCTTAATATTCAAGTGGTGTAAAACTGAACTGCCCACCACCGAATCAAAGACGGCGTCAGGATAGCTCATGGCGCAAGCGTTCTGGATCTCGTACGAAATATTTGTCGTAGAACAATCCGTCCTCGCGATCTCCAAAAGTTCTGGCGACACGTCCACGGCGACAATGTGTGCTCCCGAGCGAGCCAACTCCCGAGTGAAATACCCGGTACCGCAACCGAGTTCCAGCGCCCTCATTCCCATACGGAGGTGGTTGCTGAGCATTGTCACCCGGCGCGCCCACCGCAGTTTGCCAGCGTGCCCTTCCCAGTTCCAAATCTCCCCTGCCCCATGTTGGGCCAGGAAACGCCCATGCTCGATTTCTTTAGCAACGCGTTCTTGCACTAGAACTTTCAGATGACTGTGACTTCCAAAGGATCCAGCATCGGCTCATGGGGCCATAATCTTGACGTGGCACCCAGCTAGTAACCAAGTTTTAGTTTCAAGAAGCCGTGCCAGCACATCTTTAACATGACAAGACCATGTCGAAATACCCTGGTCATCTTCGTGGAACCGTAAATGCGTTCCTGGTAATGGACAGGCAGGTCCAAAATCTTAAGATTGAGTTTTGCGGCGCCAAACAACAGTTCATAATCGCCCCATCGGTCTTCGATTCCCCAGCTTCCCAGCATCGGTTTAATGCGCTCCCAGTCGCTTCTCCAGAGGACCTTCGTGCCACAAAGCGTATCCTTTACGGGTTGTCCCAGGAGGTACGTAAATGCGACACTGAAAAATTTGTTGCCCAACATGTTGGCTGCAGTCATCGCTCCTTTCGGCACTGGATAAACAAGTCGCGATCCATTGACAAACTCTGCGTGGCCCGAGGCGATAACATCGACAAAGTAAGGCAGCTCCTCGGGAATGGTCGTCAAATCGGCGTCAAGAATCATCAAAATATCGCCTGTGGCAGCATCGAAACCTGTCCAGACATTCCGCGATTTAGCTACGCCCGGTCCACGTTCCAGGCGGATATCCTTGGCCGGATAGAGCGACTGGACCCGCAATACTTCTTCAGCGGTGCCATCGGTCGACTGATCGTCACAGAAAATAATTTCTGTTTGACGCCCCAGTTGCGGAATGCGTTGGGCGGCATCTTCGACATTTCCTTTTTCATCCTTACACGGAACGATCACTGAGATCGAGAGCTCTTCTTTGGGAACCGGTGACGGCAGTAACCTGCCGACGACAACCTGCGTCATACAAAGCCGTTTCAACAGCGGCAAGCGCGCGCAGAATCGATTAAGGAAATCTGACACAAGCGGCACATACTTCGGCAGAATCACGATCCGGTGCGTCTCGAGCGCTTCAAACCCGGCAAGCTTCAACAGATTTGCGATATCAAGCGTGGAAAGCCAGTTCTGCTCCGTACGCGGGACCTTCATTCCAATCCACTCCGCAAAGGTGACGAGTGGTTCCCAAAGATGGTTGTAAGTGATCACCAAGATGCGAGTATGCCTCCGACAAAGCGGCTTTAAATTGCGCAGTGCTTGAAGGACATCCACCGTGTCGCCGATATCATTAAAGAGGATGTAATCGAACTTCTCCTCTGGCCCGAAAGCAGGGCGGAACTCCTCCGTGTCCGGGAAAGCCACGGCAAACTCAAAGGAAGGATTTCGCTGCTGTGCGATTTCGACAATCTCAGGGCAAATGTCAATACCTTTGCCCTTACTCGGCTGAACAACGGCCAAAAGATTGCCAGTGCCGCAACGAACCGAGAGCACTCTTTTCTGCGGCTCTATTAAGAACCGAAGAAGCCGGTTTAGTAGCTCGTAGTAGTATCTGTTGCGGTTGATCCAGCCCTCGCGGCGAACAGCAATTTTGGCCAGATGATTCCGCGTCCGCTCGCGTCTCTGTTCGAGAGCAGCGGGCCCCCATGTACCCCTCTTCGCCTCAGGCTCATCTAGCACAGCTTCCATACTGCCGTCGTTGACCGTAATTAGTCGCACATCCGTTTACGGAATTCCGTACCAACTTCGCAGCGCAGTTTCCTTCAAATCCCGCATCCTTCAAGGGTTGTACTTCGTAATCGACTCATCGGCAAAACGCAGGAACAATGCACAGTTTGTGACAGAATTTTCAAAGAGAGATCTCGCAAATAGCTCGTTTTTTGGTGGACTGCTGCTGCTGCTTTGCGCATTGACGTTCTACTATTTTGCAGTGCTGAGGATTGATTACCAAAAGACGGCACTGCCCGACCTCGCGCCATATCCAGATGCAACTGAGTATTTCGCTCAGGCAAAAGCGTTATCGAAGGGCAGATGGCCTTCAATACAGATCGGATACGAAAAGCTGCCGTCAAGGTATCCGTTTGGTTACCCCGCACTGATGATCCCATGGCTGAAGATTCTCCCTCAAACGCATTCCATTCTGGCCCCATTTCGGACGAATCAGATAATCGGCCTGTTTCTGCTTTTGACCGTCTTTACCTTTTACGCATATCTCGCGATGCCATTAACGGGGGGTTTTGCGGCGCTTTTACTCGCGACGCTACCGGGGTTCTTTACTTTCTGTCGCTCGTCATTGAGCGACCTCAGCACGTCCTTGTTCGTTGTCTTAGCCTTTATGTTTGCCTACCTCGGATTTCAGGAGGAACGACGGTGGAAAATTTATTTATCGGCAGTTCTTCTGGGTATCTCGTTAAACATTCGAATACAATCGCTTTTCTTCGCGCCACTATTGCTGGTCATGGCTCCGCTTCCAATGAGGGGTGCGCGATGGCGCTGGTTCCTTCATTGCGCTGCTCTTCCTGTGGTTTTCGTGCTGGCAGCCAGCCCTGTGCTAGTGCTGAACACGATCCAGTTTCATTCGCCGTTCAAGACAGGGTACGACTTCTGGATCCCCTACTTTGGTGAGAAGCATCTTTTCTTCCTGCTCCGTTACGTGCCGACAAATACAGGCGATCTCTGGAGGGAGCTGTCTTTGCAGCCGCACACGTATGACG
>JBKOYE010000198.1:0-8311 GCA_046725275.1 Verrucomicrobiota bacterium | reverse complement strand
TTGCTGAGCTGCGCTAACAGGCCGATAAGAACCGCGACTAGCCGTGCCAACGCGCGACTTACACATCAAACCCTTCGATGAAGGGACAAAGACCAAGCTCGAGATTTATCGAAGTTACGTCCGCGCGTGGCTCCAAGTTTTTCTTCATGCTGATGATTTCCGTCGAAAGCCATTGCAGTTCTTTGATTTTTTCTGCGGTCCCGGGGAGGACTCAAAGGGTGAGCCAGGCAGTCCGCTTATCTTGCTTACCGAACTGCTTGCAGAGCGAAGTAAAATCAAAGAGCGCTGTCATGAGATCCGCATTTTCTTCAACGACCAAGATGGAGCTAAGATCGATAATCTGAAGAAGCTCTGCGCGAAAAAATCGCTGGCTTGGCAACCACGATTTGAATCGCTGGATTTCGCAGATGCTTTTAAGAAATTTCAAAACGAGATCGGTATCGGACCATCGCTCGTCTTCATCGATCAAAGTGGGGTGAAGCACATCACCGGGAGCGTGTTCCACTTTCTGGCGCAAGCTGGAACGACGGATTTTCTTTTCTTTACTGCGTCATCGGCCAAGTGGCGTTTTGGCGAACTGCTCGCACCGGAAATCAAGCTTCCTAGAGACGTGCCATACACGGACGCGCATCGTGTTCTCGCAGATAAGTACCGGGAATGGGCACCGGAAGGAATGTTCATCGGACACTTTTCGATCAAAAAGAAATCGAACATTTATGGTCTCGTATTCGGCTCCCGCGCGTGGCGTGGAATGCAGAAGTTCCTAGAGATCGCTTGGAAATTAGACCCCGCGTGCGGAGAAGCTGACTACGAAATGGAGGCAGACACGCTCCAGGCAGAGATGGATTTTGAAGAAGGGAAAACAAGATTCAAGAAACGAAAGGTCGAGAACTTTCAGGAAATGCTCTCTGAAGAAATAAAATCTGGTGCACTGAAGACGGACAAAGATGTTTTTCTGTATTGCCTCACGAACGGATTTCTGCCACGTGTTGCAAAGGACGTGTACGCTCAGCTGCGCGACTCAAATGTTCTACGGAACTCTCGCCCTAGGCTTCCTCGTTTCTCGGCAGATGTGATGAAAGAACCCCGCAAGCTCCAACTCTGATGGCTGCGAATTCACATATCGAATGGACTGAGGCGACGTGGAATCCGGTCACTGGCTGCACAAAAGTTAGTGCCGGCTGCAAAAATTGTTACGCCGAGCGTTTGGCTCTGCGCCTGCAAGCGATGGGCAACGCTCGATATCGCAATGGCTTCAAAGTCACACTTCATGAAGATGCGATCGACCTACCCAAGCGTTGGCGGGACTCGCGGCTCATCTTTGTGAATTCGATGAGCGACTTGTTTCATGAGCAGGTGCCGCTCGAGTTTATCCAGCGCGTGTTTGCGACGATGCGCTCGTCTCCGCAGCACACATTTCAAATTCTGACTAAGCGAAGCGGTCGATTGAAAGTCCTTGCGCCGAAACTGGATTGGCCGGCGAATGTCTGGATGGGAGTTAGTGTCGAGGATTCACGCGTGTTATCGCGTGTCGATGATTTGAGGAAAGTGCCGGCTGCAATTCGCTTTCTCTCGTGCGAACCACTCATCGGTTCGCTCGCGGGCATCGATTTGACGGATATTCACTGGGTGATTGTTGGCGGGGAATCCGGATGGGGCGCTCGACCGATAAAAATCGAATGGATTCGAGAAATCTTTCGGGCGTGTCGGAAGCAAAACGTTCCATTTTTCTTTAAACAGTGGGGAGGAGTCCGCAAAGACCTGACCGGTCGGTTACTCCGCGGGAGAACCTACGACGAGATGCCTGCCAGAGTGGCGGCATGAGGTTCACTCCTTGGGCGGTTCGCTCTTTTTAAAGGGCGCGAACAAATCAATCGGGACGGGAAGAAACGTAGTCGTGTTGTGTTCGCTGGAAATTTCGCGCATCGTTTGCAGGAAGCGCAGTTGCAGCGCAATCGGCTCCTTGCTCATCATCGCTGCGGCCTGCACCATCTTTTCCGCGGCCTGAAATTCGCCCTCGGCATTGACGATCTTTGCGCGGCGCTCGCGCTCGGCTTCGGCTTGCTTGGCCATGGCGCGCTTCATCGTGTCGGGTAGCGCCACGTCCTTCACCTCGACCGCCGTGACTTTGACGCCCCACGGTTCGGTTTGCCGATCGATGATCTCCTGCAACTTCTGGTTGATCGACTCGCGCTGCGAAAGCAGGTCATCCAATGGGGCCTGGCCGAGCACGCTGCGCAGCGTCGTCTGCGACATCAGCGAGGTGGCTTTGAGAAAGTTCTCCACCTTCACGACGGCGGCTTGCGGATCGACCACACGGAAATAAACAACCGCATCGACCGTCACCGGAACGTTGTCACGCGTCATCACCTCCTGTCGCTCGACGCTGATGGTCACGACGCGCAAATCCATTCGCACCATCCGATCAACGATCGGGATAAGGAAAATTACGCCCGGACCTTTCGCGCCGAGTAATTTCCCCAGACGAAAAATCACGCCTCGCTCGTATTCGCGCAGGATGCGGATCGCCTGCGGCAGGATAATGATGGCGAGAATGATGATGGGCACGGCCCAACTGAGCAAACGCGGAAAGGCTTCAATTAATTGCATGGCTGTCTCCTTGTGAAACTGAGTCTGAACTCAAATCCCGCGCTAATCCAGAACGATGATGCGGTGTTTTGATTGCGCTTCTTTGCTCGGTAAGCGTTCCCGGCTCAAAAAATCCGGCGCTCCTTGCAACCTGTAGCCGTCTCGCTGTGCGAGGCGTAATCGTGGCGTGTAAACAAGCTGGGGCCGCGCGTCTCATAGAGACGCGGCTACAGCTCCCCGGCTGCAATCACGTCAGTTCAACAGTTCGTACCAATTATTTCGCCGGCGCGGTTCGTAGCCTGCGCCACGAATGAGCGATTCGATTTGTGCGGCATCGAGCCGAAAGGTTGTCCCGGCGCTGCTGACAACATTTTCTTCCATCATCACCGAGCCGAAATCGTTTGCGCCGTATTTCAGCGCGATCTGACCGATGTCCGGGCCCTGCGTCACCCAGGAGCTTTGGATGTTGTCGATGTTGTCCAGGAAAATCCGTGCGAGCGCCTGCATTCGCAGATATTCGGAGACGCCAGTGGGCTGCTTCACTTTCAATACCGTATGCTGCGGTTGAAAGGTCCAACAAATGAACGCTGTGAACCCGCCGCTGCGATCCTGCTGGTCACGAATCCGCTGCAAATGTTCGACGCGATCTTCAATCGTCTCCACGTGGCCAAACATCATCGTGGCGCTCGATTTCAATCCGAGCTCGTGCGCCACCTGCATGACCTCCAGCCATTCGTCGCTGTTGATTTTCAATGGCGAAATCCTTTTCCGCACCCGGTCCACAAGGATTTCGCCGCCGCCGCCCGGAATTGACCCAAGCCCGGCAGTCTTGAATTCCGAAATCACTTCCCGCAGCGGCATCCGGAACGTCTCCGCGAAATGCTGAAACTCCGGCGGACTGAATCCGTGAATGTTAATGTGCGGATACTTTTCGCGGATGTGCTGCAACAGATCGATGTACCATTGGAACGGCAATTTCGGGTGGTGCCCGCCCTGCATGAGAATTTGCACTCCGCCTGCCGAGGTGAGTTCATCCAGCTTTTGGTCGAGCTGCTCGAAGCTCAGAACGTAATGATCTTCGTCGCGTTCGGTCCGATAAAACGCGCAGAATTTGCAGTAAACGTTGCAGACGTTTGTGTAATTAATGTTGCGATCGACGATGTAGGTCACGATCTCGCGGCCGCGCCCGCCATAACTCTTCGCTTTCGCCAGATCGCGCCGCGCATTGGCAAGCGCAGCCAATTCTTCCAGTGGCCAGCGATACAATTCCAGCGCGTCGTCTGTCGAAATCCGTGCGCCAGCGAGGATTTTTTCCGTCAGCGCATCTCGATTTAGCGAAACCATGTCGAACAAATCTTAGACGGTGCTCGTCGTTTTGGCACGTACCAAACCCTACAATTCGTGGCTCCTTGTTTTTTGGCGCTGCGCTTACACCATGATGATATGCCGAAGAGTATTGCAATCGTTGGCGCGGGCGTGTCGGGCCTGACGTGCGGCGTCATGTTTGCTGAGCACGGGTACCGCACCGCGATATTCGCGAAAGAAATGGGCCAGCGAACGACGTCTGCCGCAGCTCCAGCGCTATGGTTTCCATACCATGTTGAGCCAGCCAAAAAAGTGATCCCGTTGGCGCTCGAAACGTACAAAGTGCTCGTCGATTTCGCTCAGGTTCCGGGCACCGGCGTCTCCATTATCGAGCTCCATCAATTTTCGCGCACCGGTGAAATTCAAATTCCAGATTGGGCCATCCCGCTGGGCGCGCAGCGACTGTCATCTGTAGCAACCGGCCTGTGGCCGGTCCAGGACCGCGCACAGCGTGGTGGCTACAGCTTCAAAAGTGGTTTCGCGTTGCGCGTCCCGCTGACGGATACGACGATTTATCTCGATTACCTCGCCAAGCGTTTTCGCAAAGCTCGTGGCGAAACCAAGGCGAATGTCCACTTCAAAAACCTCGAAGATGTCGATTCGAAATTCGATGTCGTAATCAACTGCGCAGGAATCGGCGCGCGCCAGCTTGCGGAGGATGCCGATCTTGAGCCGCACCGTGGGCAGGTCGCAGTCGTCCCGAGAATCGAGGGTCTTTCCTGCGCGGTTGTTTGTGATGACGCGCCATTGATGTACGCGATCCCGCGCACGAACGATTGCGTTTTCGGCGGAACAAATGAAGTCAGCGACAATCTCGCTGCTGACCCCGCAACCACAGAGCGAATTATCGCCGAATGCAGCCGTGTGCTGAACATCGATAAGCCAAAGGTTCTCGCCGAGCGCGTCGGCCTGCGCCCGTTCCGAAAATCAGGCGTACGCGTCGAACGGGATCGCCTCCGCGACGGCCGCACCGTCATTCACAATTACGGCCACGGCGGCGCCGGCTTCACCCTCTCGTGGGGCTGCGCACGTGAGGTTCTCGACATCGCAGCTTCGTCTAGCTAGCGCACGCGTCCCGCGTGTTGGTTCCGGCGTTGCGACGAAACAATCTTTTCGAAAGAGTTCCCGCAGCCCTAGAGTCGGTTGGACACGCAGCTCATGAGCAACAAACCATCGACCGCCAACTGAGGCCAAACGGGTCCTGGGTGTGTTGCCGAAGGATGACTTTTTGCGTGCGGCGCCGGTGGTGAGCTGACCTTTTTTGAGGCGATCTGTTCATTGCACCGGGCCACGTATTTATGTCGAGCTTAGCCACTTCCCGTTTGATTGAGTCAGATACGCGTCGGACGCATTGCAAACAGAACAAGCTTGCGCCCGCATTTCATATCTCATGCGGCGGGCTGTCTCGTTACTAGTGCGTCGCCGGGACTTGGCCAGGTGCTGCGGCGGATACCACAATCGTCCCCACCATTCCCTGGGCAAAATGGAAGTTGCATTGATATTGGTAAGTTCCCGCTACCCGTACGCGATATCGAAACTGCGTATTGACCGAATCGATTGGCGCATTCCAGGTCTGCGCGCCGGCCGGGACACTCGTCGAGGTCGTGGTATGCATTCCATTGACAAACCGCCAGACGATCACGTCGCCTACAACGGCGTTAATCGTAGCTGGCTGGAATGTGAAATTCTGGACTCTAACCCGAATCCTGGCTGCCGACGCTACTGATACACTGCATATGGCTAATGCTACCGTAAGAAGAAGGATTTTTTTCATAATGGTTTTCCTTTCGATGCCATAGTTTGAAAAAATGTTTGTGAAGTCAAAAGCGATATATCTGAAAAAGGTAACAAAGTCGTTACATTGGGATTGGCACGTCCAAGTCGCGTCGCTCCAAGGAGTAATAAGACGATGTATTCACCATTTCTCATAGATTTTCGGGGTCAGATTCGGCAGATCGTTCGAAACAGAGTGATACGGTAAACGCGGCTCGCGGCAAAACCGAGAAATCGAATCGCCCGGTCCGGTCAATTGCATAAAAACCAGTGCAGAAATCCTCGCCGTCGTTCGCAAATCGTCCGATCCGGCGTATATTCTGGGTTCCAGCTTATGAAGGAATTGAGAGTAGAAAACCTACGCGTCGCGGTCGGCGACCAGGAAATCGTTCGCGGCCTCAGTCTGCGCGTTCCTCGCGGCGAAGTGCACGCGCTGATGGGCCCAAACGGCTCCGGAAAGAGCACCCTGGCAAAGGTTTTGGCCGGGCATCCCGACTACCACGTCACCGCCGGCAAGGTCTTGATGGACGGCGAAAACCTCCTGGAACTTGAGCCGGATGAACGTGCACGGCGCGGTCTTTTTCTGGCTTTCCAATACCCGAGCGAAATTCCGGGCGTGAGCATTGCCAATTTTCTCCGCGCCGCGTTGCAAGCGCGACTGCCGGAAGGAGAAGAGCTGGAGGCCACCGATTACTACGCCAAGCTTTACGAGAAAATGGAATTGCTGGGGATGGATCGCTCATTTACGTCACGTTCGGTTAATGAGGGTTTCTCAGGCGGCGAAAAAAAGCGTGCGGAAATTCTGCAACTGGCTGTGCTGGAGCCACAATACGCCGTGCTCGACGAGACCGATAGCGGCTTGGACATCGACGCGCTCAAGACCGTGGCGCACGGGGTCAATTCGTTGCGCGGCGCAGATCTTGGGATATTGTTAATTACGCACTATCAGCGGCTCCTGAACTACATCATTCCCGACTACGTCCATGTGATGGTGGGAGGGCGAATTGTGAGAAGCGGGCGAAAAGAACTCGCGCTTGAGCTCGAAGAAAGAGGCTACGATTGGACACGCGAGGGAGCCGCGGAACCGGCGTTTACGAGGTAACTCAATGAAAACTGAAACGACAGCCATTAATATTGATCGCGGTAAGGGCGATTTCTTTTACCCAGAAGCTCACGTGCGCGACGCTGGTGCGGGGTTGAGCGAGCGCACAATCCATTACATCGCCGATGTGAAGGAGGACCCGGATTGGGTGCGCGAATTTCGTCTGCGCGCCTTGAAAACATTTTTAGAGAAACCGCTCCCGACGCACTGGGCGAGCAAAGAACTCGAAGCTATCGACTTCGAAAAAATCCGCTACTATCTCTCGCCCGGGACCGAGACGAAACGTAGTTGGGAGGAAGTGCCGGACGACATCAAGCGCACATTCGAGCGGCTCGGTATTCCCGAGCAGGAGCGCAAATTCCTCGCGGGCGTGGAAGCGCAGTTCGACAGCGAAGCTGTCTATTCAAACATCAAGAAAGCTGTCGGCGAACAGGGCGTGATCTTTGTCGGTTCGCGGGAAGGCCTTAAGAATTACCCGGAAATTTTCCGGCCATGGTTCAGCAAAGTTATCCCAGTCGGCGACAACAAATTCAGCGCCCTGAATTCTGCTGTGTTCAGCGGCGGCTCATTCATCTACGTCCCGCCCGGAGTGAAAGTGAAGCATCCGCTACAGGCGTACTTCCGCATCAACGCGGAAAACTTTGGTCAGTTCGAGCGCACCCTCATCATTGCGGATGAAGGCTCGGAAGTGACGTACATGGAAGGCTGCACCGCGCCGAAGTTTAATACGCCGACGCTGCACAGTGCTGTTGTCGAGCTCGTGGCCCTAAAAGGCGCAAAGATCCAATACATCACGGTGCAGAATTGGGCTTCGAACGTTTTCAATCTCGTCACGAAACGCGGCCTCGCACAGGAAAACGCCGAGGTAAAATGGATCGACTGCAACATCGGCTCCCGGCTCACAATGAAATATCCGGGTGTGATTATGAAGGGGCGCAAGGCGCGTGGCGAAGTTCTCTCGATCGCGCTTGCCAATGATGGCCAGCATCAGGACACCGGCGCGAAGATGATTCATGCCGCGGATGAAACGACGAGCAACATTATCTCTAAATCGATCTCCATCGGCAAAGGTCGCGCCACTTACCGCGGCCTGGTGCACGTGCCGAAGCATCTCAAGAATTGCAAGAACAACACTGAATGTGACGCGCTGCTTATCAATGCCACCTCACGGACCGACACTTATCCGGCGATTACAGTTCGCGGCACGGGCAACGCCGTACAGCACGAAGCCAGCGTGAGCCAGGTGAGCGCCGAGCAAATTTTTTACATGCAACAGCGCGGTTTGAGCGAGGCGCAGGCGATGAGCTTGAGCGTTAACGGATTCGTGAACGATCTCGTCCGCCAATTCCCCATGGAATACATCGTCGAGCTTAAGCGGCTGATCGAGCTCGAGATGGAAGGTTCGGTCGGGTAACCGCCGCACCGATCGATTTCCTGTAGCCCCGAAAGCATTCGGGGTTCTGGTTGTTAAACATATCAATC
>JBKOYE010000037.1:0-8670 GCA_046725275.1 Verrucomicrobiota bacterium | reverse complement strand
ACGAGTGGAACGGCTCGGATGAACAGTTGCTGGCGCTGCAGGAGCGGTTCAACGCCTACGTATCATTCCTCCTCGACGGCGAAATGGCAGAGGCGCATCCGGAGCTTGCCGGCAAACCGGCGCGTATCGAATTGCGTTGCGCGCATATACCCGAGACGCGAGCGCTCGAGTTGCTTGGGCTTATTCATGATCAGCTCGCGTTCCAGGATATTAGATTGGAAGTGGTCGTGCGGGACGCCAATCAAATGACGAAATGAGCAATGACGAATGACGAAGGAATGATGAAACCCGAAGTTCGAGAAGCGGCGGTTATTGTTGGTTCGTCATTTGCACATTCGTGCTTCATTCGTCATTAGTCATTCGTGCTTTGTCATTCTTGTCCGCATCACCCACTCCAGATGTTGCGTCGGGAACTCTGCGCAAAGTCACACTGCGGTTGATTCCCTTTTTGTTTCTTCTCTACATCGTGGCGTGGCTTGACCGGGTAAACGTTGGGTTTGCGGCGTTGCAAATGAATACCGATCTCGGATTCAGTTCGGCTGCGTTTGGTTTCGGTTCCGGCGTGTTTTTTCTCGGCTACTGCCTGTTCGAAGTGCCGAGCAATCTGATTTTGCATCGAGTGGGTGCGCGGCGCTGGATCGCACGGATTATGATGACTTGGGGTGCTATCTCAGTGGCGATGATGTTTGTTCGGAGCACGCCGGCTTTCTACATGCTGAGATTTTTACTGGGCGCTGCGGAGGCGGGTTTCTTTCCTGGAATGGTTTATTACCTGAGCCAGTGGTACCCGGAGGCACAACGCGCACGAGCTATCGCGGCTTTCATGACAGCGGTTCCGGTGAGCGGGGTCGTAGGCGGTCCGCTCTCCGGAGCACTTTTAAGCCTGAGTGGAGTGCTTGGTCTCGCTGGATGGCAGTGGCTGTTTTTGGTCGAAGGACTTCCCGCGATTTTGCTCGGTATGATCGTGCTCATGTATCTCACCGACAGGCCTGACACAGCGCACTGGCTTTCTTCGGCAGAAAAAGATTGGCTAGTTAGCAAACTTGCGGCCGGACGAAATTCCCACAGCACAGCACACCCAATTGGTGTTGTTGCGGCGTTGACAAACCCGACGATTTGGCAACTCGGGATTATTTTTCTTTTAGCCGCGATTGGCTTTTACGGTTACTCGTTTTGGGCGCCGCTCGTCATAAAGTCGCTCACAAGAAGCAGCGATCTTCAAGTTGGACTTATTTTGGGCGCAATCAGCGCGGTGACGATCGGCTTTATGCTGTTTAACAGTGCCCATTCCGATCGCAGTGACGAACGCCCTCTGCACATAGCAATTCCATTGTTAATCTCGGGCGCGGGATTTTTCGGCTGCTCGCTTTTGCACCAGCCGATCTTGGCTGTGTTCTCGCTGGCGCTCGTTCCAATCGGGCACTGCGCCGCTTACGGTCCATTCTGGTCCACACCGACGCGTTTCCTCGCCGGGGCGCCAGCAGCCGCAGGGATCGCATTGGTGGTGAGCATTGCGAACCTCGGAGGTTTTTTTGGTCCGACCCTCATTGGTGCGCTAGAGGATCGCGCAGGCGCCCACGGATCGGCGTTCATGCTGCTGGGAACGTGTGCGGTTATCGCGGCCATGCTCGCATTGGGACTCCGGCGAGTGGCGGTCTTGCGTTCCACCGACGCAGGTAACGTGGTTGAACAGTTGAACGCCTAGCGCCTCGGAGTTTCCAGTCGCGCGAGGAAATCGTCGAAGAGCGAGTCGTAAACTCGGCTGCGCTCGGGGTGGTATTGCACGGCGAGTCCGAACGGATATTTGCGCAAGCGCACCTGCTCGATGATGCCATCGTGCGCAGCCCACGCTTCTACCTCCAGGTCGTCGCCTAACTTATCGATCGCCTGGTGATGGGCGCTGTTCACTTTTGAAAAACGGTGCGACGCGCGACGCGCACTGCGCAATGGCTGAACATCACGATCCTTTTGCTCGGGCAGATTGTGTCCTTTGATGTCGAGCTTGAGCGTTCCGCCGAGCGCGACGTTGAACACTTGAAGGCCTTTGCAAATTGCCAGTATTGGCAACCCGCGTGACAGCGCGTCCTGGACAGCCTCAAACTCCCAGCGATCGCGCTCTGGGTCGATGTGTTTATCCAGCAGTGAAGGATCAGGAACTTCCTGGCGCAAAAATTCCGGCGAAATATCGGAGCCACCGGTGAAAAGGAGCCCGTCCATTTCGTCAAAGGAAACATGTCGATTTCGCGCATTCCAAACTTTGATTTCGGGATGCTTTGAAAAAATTGCGCGAAACGACTTTGCGTCTTTCGGACGAATCCATGTTGCCAGATTTGGCATCGGCGAATTTGCGACTTGCCGATGGGCATGTAAAGAGCACTTCCATGTCGCGCGTGGAGGTATCTAGCACATTAAATGAGGAATTGGAAAGACTGGCTGCCGAGCGCAAGGCTAGGGCAATCGGCGTAGCGCTGCACGATCTCGAAACGAATTTCCGATTTTCTTTGCGGGGCGACCGGTGGTTTCACGCGGCGAGCACAATCAAAGTTGCGGTGCTTCTCACGGTTTTTCGCGCGGCCGACGAGGGCCGGCTTCGGCTCGGTGATTCGTTACACGTGCGGAACCGTTTTTTCAGCGCAGCCGACGGCTCTGTTTTTCACGTCAGCCCCGACCGAGACGCGACGCCTGAACTGTATCAAGCCATTGGACGCACCGCCAAAATCTCAGCGCTTGCGCACGCAATGATTTGTGGGAGCAGCAATCTGGCGACGAATTTGCTGCTCGACTTTGTGAGCGTGGACTATGCGCGGAAAGTCCTGCGAGACGCCCAAGTGGAGGGGGTCAAGTTGCGGCGAGGTGTCGAAGATCATGCCGCGCACGAACGGGGGATCAACAATGAAGCGACGGCCGATGGCTTGTTGAGTCTGTTGTCCGTAATTCGGAGCGATTTTCTAAGCAACGAAAGCAAGCGACAAGTGATCCAGATCCTGCTGGAACAACGATTTAACTCGATGCTTCCTGCCGGTCTTCCATCACATGCGATCGTGGCGCATAAGACAGGCGAGATCTCGACTGCTTCCCATGACATTGGGATCGTGTATTTGCCCGAACGCGAACCGTACATCGCTGCGATTTTGACGGAATTTGATGCGAATCAGGAGGGGCGGCGCGAGACTGTCGCAGCGATTTCCGAAGTAATTTACCGATTCCTCCAAGCGAGAATGCAAATCAGATGAGGAGCAAGCTGTCTCGGGCGATTGATGGTTTGCGCCTGCCTGAAGAGTACCGTGCACTATTGCGGCCGAGCGAAGCGGAGATGGATATCAACGGCAATGTTCACCGTCTGCCGCGTTTCTTCTATGAGATCGCGAGCTGGCAGGAAGCGCATGACATCCGGCTGGCGCCGCACTTCACGCTAGCGGAATTAATGCTCGTTGACTGTCGCGAGCCGCGACTGCTTCTTAGCCAGTTTCCTCACTACGTGCCGTGCGCAATCGTTTTGCTGGCGAGATTGCTGGAAGATTTCCGTCGTGAAGTTGATGCGCCGGTATTCATCAGCGCAAACGGTGGCTACCGTTCGCCGGCGCATCGGAATGGCGGCGCCAAAAGCATTCACGCCTGGGGCACAGCGGCAAACATCTACCGCGTGGGAGACACTTTTCTTTCCGACGCAAAGTCGATTGAGAAATATCGCGCGATTGCGGCGGCGCTTAGTCCGGCAGTGTTTGTTCGGCCATTCGGACGAGAAGAAGGGCAAACCGACGACCATCTCCATATCGATTTAGGGTACGCGAGCTTGACTCCGCGCGAATGCAGCGAGGCGAGTTAACCTCGCATTGAGCAGATGAAGGACCGCCGAACAGAACGCGACGCCCATCTTCGTCGGTATCGCGCGCGTGGTGCAACGCCAACGCGCGCCGTGATTGGCTTGGAAGCGGAATTTAATCTTGTGATCAACGGACGCAGACGGCGTCCAGAAAATGTCTTTGGCGATCCGAGCCGGTTGGTGCGACGCCGGATGATTCCGCGCACCGGCAAATCGTTTCAATTGCCCGCGGGCGGGGCAATTTATTTCGATACGGGCGTGATCGAAGTCGCCACACCGATTGTTGAACTTGAGCCAGGCTGTTGTTACCGCGCAACACGCTTGCTGTGGGAGCAAATCCGCTGCCTTCGAGTGGAGCTGGATCATTGGGGCAAGCGAAACAAGTGCCACTGCCGGCTCCAGGGTTTTAGCACGCACTACAATTTCTCTCTACCGAACACGCGGAGATCAAAGCTTCGCAACGCGACTAAGCTCGCGTATCTGCTCGCGCACGTTCTGCCAGTGCCGGTGATTTTGCTGGCAACAAACCGGGAGAGCAGCGCGGTCGGGGTACGCCCTCGCGGAAACCGGATCGAAGTGACAGTCGATTTTACCCCGGACCCCGCGTTGATGCTGGCGACGTGCGCTTTCATCGCGGGCACCGTGGAAACGGTCCTTCGCTGGGAGGATTTTGGTTTGAGACAATTGGAGCGCCATGGAATTCCTCGCATCGCGCGAGTTCGCCTGCGAAAACATTCGTCGCGCCGCGGTTGGCGAGTCACCGCTGATTCGTTAGACCAAAATCCATTTGCGACCGATATCAATGAGCCGCTTTGGAAATTACGCGACGGGCGGATACTCAGCCTGCGTGCAGTTGCGGCAGAAACTCTGCGTCCGTTTCGCCGGCGAATTTGCCAGATTAGCGATGTGGGGACACTGGAGCACGTCGCCGCGGTTTTCGGCGGGGATGCGCGGTCACTTCTCGATTTCGAGAAGCGGCCCGACGCGTATGACGACGTTGGACACGGGATCGATTGGGGTCGGCGCCGGATGCGGCGCTGGTCACGCTCAAAATACGAAAAAGTCATTCATCGCGTGATCGCGCGTGAACCGATGCGGATCGGACAGAAACGCTATCAAGTAGATCGGATGAACGGCTGGTATGAGGTGGAATTTCGAGAGGCGGGAACAAAACGTCGCCGAACATTTAACCTCGATGAGCTCGTGAGATTCGCCGACGCAAACAACAGGCCTTCAGCTACACGTCCCAAGCGCAAACAAATCAAAGGACGACTGCGTAAATAATTCTGCCGGTTGCTGTAGGGTGGCTGTGTCAGACGCCAGCTTTGATTCGGCGTTTCACAGAATACGGCCGGCGGGAGCCGTGCCGGATAGACGGGCAGCCCGAGGGGTGAGCGAGCTGGGACGCGAGCGAATCAAACGCCCTACAATCCCATTAGCTCCCGTACGTATTTCACGGGCGGGCTGCCGTACGAAATCACCTGGTCGTTGTATTTCTTGAGGTTGAAGTCTTTGCCGAGTTTCTTCTGCGCGGCAGCGCGCAGATCGAGATGTTCGGTAGCGCCGACGAAGTAGGTGGATAGTTGCGCCGAAGTGAGACGTGCGCGTTTCCATTTTGCCACTGCTTCACCTTCCTGTTGAAAAGTTTCCTTCATCATCAAATCCATTGCTTCTTTTTCGCTCATGTTCCCGGCGTGAATGCTTTGATCCATAATGGCGTTGGCGATGGCACGTAAACGCATTTTCAACTGCTGCATCTTCACTTCTGGTCCACCGTAACTTTGTTCACCCATCATCTGCTCCGTGTACACGGCCCAGCCTTCGATGAATGTGCCGCTTTGAAAAATTGCGCGGACCAAAGTGGGAGCGCGAAATTCATTGGCGTGGGCGAGCTGCAAGTAATGGCCCGGCATCGCCTCGTGCACGGTCAAATCGCGAATCTCATAGTTGTTGTATTCACGAAAGAACGATTCTTTCCGCTCCTTTGACCAGTCCTTAGGCGTCGGCGCAACGGCGAAAAATGTTTTGCCATTTTTCTCCAGCGGCCCCGGCGCATCGCAATAGGCGATGGCGACGCCGCGTTTGAATTCGGGCATCGCGATCACATCCAGCGGGACGTCCGGAACAGTGACCAGATTGCGTTGTTTTACGAAATCGGTCGCTTCGGCGACAACTTTTTTGCCGAAATTGACAACTGTAGCGTCGTCGGGGTGCTGCTCAGCAAGCTTGCCAAGTACCGCTGCCGTCACCTTATGTTTGTCTGTGAGCCCGGCAGCTGCCGGATCGGCGTTCGGAAAATATTTTTTGTACAGCGGCAGCGCCGTTTCATAGGTGGCGGTTTGTGTCTGCTCCAGTTCGGCCTTTGCCCGTTTCATGATTTCTTCCATCGGCAAGTCGGACGCGAGCGCGAAGCGCAGTTTCTTTCGGTACTTCTCAGCGCCGAGCCGGAAATTGCCGTCGGAGCGAGGCAGTAGATCGTTCTGGAGCCACTTTTTGTAATCCTCCAGCGCGGCTGCGGTTTTGTCCTGCAACGCCGCAAGCTCCTTCTTCGATTGCGGCGCCTGGTCAAGCAGGGGCGCGAGTTCAGCGCGCACGAGATTGATTGCGCCCTGCGTCTGCTCGATCGCCGTTTCGGTGTGAATGCGCGGCGGATGTTGCAGATTGGCTTTCGCTTGCACGATCACACCCGGAATTGTCTCCATGCGCTGGCGCAAAGTCGGGATCCGTTGTTCGGCAGGCGCAAAATCGCGCGCGACCAACAGATAAAGGCTGTTCGCCAGGCTTTGCATGTAGACCAGCGGGTTCCACTCCGGCTCCTTCAACTCTTCGTCTCGGAAGATTTGGTAATCGATGTTCTCCTTCAGAATACGAAAGTCGACGCTGTTTGCGCCAGTTAGCTGCGAGCCATCGATGCTGTTCAGCTTGTCGCGAAATTCTTTTTGCGTAGCGAGATCCTTCGCCCGCGCTTCGGAGGAATAATCGGTTAGCTCGCCGTCAAAGCGATGGTCACCTAGATCCGTCGCCCGCTCGGGATTGGCCCGTAAATATTGCTCGACGTAATCGTGCGCGATTTTTTGGAACGCGTCGTCTTGCGGAGTGGCGAATGTCTTGAGAATCGACAACGATAATGCGGCCGCAGCCGCGATGACGATTTTCATTCGACCTCAGCTCGGTGTGCCGCCATGAAGAATTGGCTCGGTCGCAATCTCGTCGGGCGTAGGCTGCTGTGTTTGCAGATACGTGCGGCCCTTATAGAAGCAGGCCACAACAACGAAAACGGCAGCGGCTGCGAACATCAAAATCGTGAAGAACGTAAAGTATTGGTAATCGTTAAGCTTTCGTGTCCCATCGGGGTTCAAGATCCAGCTATTAACCAGGCCGACGAAGCCTTCGCCAGAAGCGACAGTGAGGAGCCAAAGTGCCATGACCGAGCTCTTCATCGAGTTGGGCGCCTGAGTGTAAGAAAATTCGAGCCCCGTTATTGAAACCATCGCTTCGCCGAGAGTGAGAATGACATAGGCAAGCAATTGCCAGTTGATGCTGGGCTTCAACCCGAAATCGATTTGGCCTTGGATCCAAACGATAACGACAAACGACAAGCCCGTGATAAAAAGTCCGATGCCAATTTTTCGCAGCGGCGTGAGCGGAAAGACTTTGTCGATCGCCGGATAGATCACGTAGTTAACCAGTGGAATAAAAAGCAAAATCAGAATCGGGTTCGCCGTTTGCACTTGGGCCGCGATCAAATCAATGCCGAGCCAGTGCAGGTTCATTTTCTCCGCTTGGAGGGTCCATTCCACGCCGTTGCTCATTCCCCACAAACCCCAGAAGACCAAAATGAAAACGTAAACCATCGCAATGCGTGCCAGCGTGATGAGACCTTCTTTGCTGAATGTTTCCCGCAAATAGCCGAGGCCTGCTGGCGCCACGTGCACCATTTTGTTGCGACCACCCCAGAAGAACAAAGTGGCGATCAACATTGCTATTCCTGGAATTCCGAACGCCCAGCCGGGACCGTACTTGGGATTTGCAAGAAGCCACGGACAGAGAATGGAGGAGATAAACGAACCGGCGTTAATCGAGAAATAGAACCAGCCAAACATCTTTGAAAGCAGATGCTTGTTGGTTTCGCCAAACTGATCGCCAACGTTGGCCGATACACAGGGCTTGATGCCGCCCGCGCCGAGGCAAATCAGGCTCAATCCGATTGCGAGCATGGTCCGTTGTCCTATTGCGACTCCCCACGTTGTGGCCAGGCACGCCAATGTAAGATTGCCCAGGCAGTAAATGATCGACAGTGACAGAATGGTCCAGTATTTGCCCAGCAAACCGTCGGCGATGATCGCGCCAAGTACCGGGAGAGCATAGACGCCCATCACAAAATAATGCGTGTACATGTACGCTTCGTTCGGGCTCATCGGCGCGAGCACACCGGATTGATTCAAGATGTAGTGCGCCATGAACACGGTCAGCACCGACTTCATCCCGTAATAAGAGAAGCGCTCGGCGGCTTCGTTGCCGATGATGTACGGCACGCCCGGTGGCATGCCTGTTAGGTTTGGTGGCGATGTGAGATATTTGTGTTTAGCCATGTGATCTCCTTTGCCTAACGAGCTTCGTATGGAACTTCGCCCGGCGTTGCTGACGTGGAAGATTCGTCAGAGTGTTGCTCTACGGCGTTCGACCAGACCTTTGCCGGGTCCGGCTGTTCCCGCTGAACGTCCGGCATCTGCCCGATCGGATGTTTTTCGCAAGATGTAGAAAACAGAAGAATGCCGAGCGAAAGAGCGGCGACGCCCTGGCGAACGAAAGAAGCCATAATGCGCTGGCACAGTTATCAGTCTCTC